>JBFIEP010000202.1:0-5539 GCA_041603335.1 Elusimicrobiota bacterium
AATTTCAATCTCTACAGTGTCCGCGGCGCCGGGAAGAGTTTGGAGCGGGTATTTCGCGGTCAGATGGCATCGGACTATTTTCCGGTCCCCCTTCAAAGTCTTTCGGCGAATATCAATTTCGTAGAGATGGAAGCGCCGGTTGATATCGGTCCTGTGAAGATTAAATACCAATTCCTGAATCATCCCGGGATCGCGATCGGATTTCGCTTCGAGGCCTGGGGTAAATCCGTTACTTATATCAGTGATCATGAAACCTTCACGCGTCTAAACGGAGATAGCGATGTGACGCGAAAGCAGGACGAGATGGTCGCTGATTTCGCCAAGGGGACCGATCTCCTGATTTGTGAAGCCCAATACGACGAAGAAGAATATAAGATGAAAAAGGGCTGGGGGCACAGCACCTTCCAAGACGTGATCGCCCGGGGGCTTGAATCTAAAACGAAGCACCTTGTCCTTTTTCATCACGACCCGACCCATACCGACGAGATGATGGATGAGTATCTTGATGAATGCCGGGAACTTGTGCGTCAGGCCGGATCCACGATGACCTTGACCGCTGCGCGTGAACGCAAGTCGATTGATGTCTAATTCCCTATAAAAAACAGCCTGTTTTAGGCCCTTGACGCGTCAAGCCGGCGCCTCTACACTCCTTAATAGGTGATATGAGCGTCCGAATCCGAACCCTCGCGCTGTTATTGTCTGCCGCCCTTGTCCCGGGGATCGCGGCGGAAGATTCCGATACGATTAACTCTTCCAGTAAAGACAGCCAGACGATTACCTCTTCCAGTAAAAATGATGATTTGGATTTTTCCACGTCCGGAAATGATTCGAAGAATTCGCAATCCGGCCCGAAGGAGATGGTGCCGGTCGATAGTTTAGTGACCGATATCCATGAATTTAAAAATCCATTCATGATTGTCGACTATTTGAATATTGACGATGCCATAAAGGCAAAGGCCGTCGCCGCCGAGAAAGGACCCCAAACACGAACGTTAACCAAGGGTGAAGTTTCAAAAGCTCTTGAACAGACGAGGGCCGAGGAAATCGCGATGGAAAAAATGGGGGCAGCATTGGTTATGGGGCTGTCCATCTCCGGGGCGTTGAATCCTCAAACGGCGGGAGTTCTCGCGAAGGCCTTTCAGCAGGAGGCGATGAAGAGCTCTGCGAAAGAACCACCTTCCGCTCCCGGTGGACCGAAAGTGGGTTTGAAAATTTTTGAAGGCAAGCCGGAAGCGCGTCCCGCCTCGTCGTTTTTACCTCCGGAAGTGACGAGGAAAATGGCGGACCGGTATCCGAATGACCGTTGGTCCCAGTCTGCCGACGCTTACAAAAATGCCATGAGCGGAGATGCGAAGGGTGCCTATCCAAGAGCCAAACGCGCCATGGATTTGGGAGACAGGACGCCCGAAACCGTCGTTACTCATGCGTGGTCTGCCAATCAAATTGGCAAACCTGAAGAAGCGTTAGTTTCGGCGCGGATGCTCCCACGGAATCAAGCCGCCCGCGCCCAGGAAATGTTTGCGTTGTCTGCGTTGCGGGAACGTGTCCAATTAAAAGAGCCCAAGAAAATTGCCGAGCAAAAGATTCCTTCAAAGCCGTTTGATCCGGTTGCGCGAAAGTCTTCCCCTGTTTCCGAGCGGGAGGGGGAATCGGCAAAGCTGACCGTTGCGGCGCGTTCCGCCCTTCGCCGTAAGGATTATGATGGGGCCCTCGAAATGGTCGCCGAAGCGCGGGAGCAGGATCCTGATAATGTGGGGGCGATCAACGTCGGAGCGGGGGCGCTTAATCAGTTGAAGCAGTACAAAAAGGCCTTGTCGTTTACCGACGCTGCTTTGGAAATGGCGCCGGGAAACGGCGAATCGCTCATGCATAAATCCTTCGCCGAGGCTAAGATTGGCGATTTTAAGCATGCAAAGGAATCCGCCTTAGGTGTTCTGCGATCCAATCCCAAAAGTGCGATGGGATATCAATTGCTCGCCCGGGCTCAGGCCGGTCTCGGCGACCGAGAGGGGATGCTGCGGACCTTATATCGTGGCAGTTCGTTGAGCCCAACTCTTGAGCGCCAGTATAAACGTGCTCTGGAAGTTCCCGAAGACGAGGACGCTTCTCTTCTATTTTCCGACGGCGTTATCACGGCGTCTGCCGTTGATGTTCCGGTTCGTTCACGGCGCATCAGTATGGGAACGTTGGCCCTCTCTGGTGTTGCTCTATTCGGCTTACTCGGTCTTTACGGGTTGAAAAGGTCCCAAGAGCCGGTGTCTGCAGGAGCCCTTCCCGCAGAAGCGCGCGAGACCCTGCTTAAGGACGATACGCCTTCCTCGCGGGTTTAGTCGTGCGGAAATATTTATTCCCCGTTTTTCTCTTTCTACTTATCGCTTCCATCGAGCGCGCTTGGTGTCACGTCGATACCAGTGAAGCGGAGAAGGCCGGCAGTTTTAGCCCGGAGGCCGTTGAGGCCGAGAAGCAGGCTGCAAAACAAAAACGGGATGCCGTCGCGGCAACCGATGTCCGATACCGGGATGATCTCAATAAAATATTTCTAAAACCCGGAATGGACCCCGAGGGGCCTGTTAAAGGGGTTATTCAAACGCATGTAAATTTGTTGAGTGATCTTAGTCCCCGTGTTCAGGAAGCGGCGTTTAAGTCTATGGCAACAGGACAGGAGCGTTTCCCGCCCGAGGCGACGCCAAAGGAAGTCACTCAGATTGTTGATTATTTCGCACGCGTGAACGGCCTGCGAGGTAATTTTTCATTCCCCGATCCCGATCCCGCTTCCGGCGGAGAGGGTGGTTTTTTTGAAGATATTGAAACTGCCATTGGCTCCGCCAATACTAAGGAAAGAGAACGGTCGGCGATAAAGATTACTGATCCTCTGGACCGCGCTCTTTCTCGAATTCCTCCTAAGGCGATGGAACGGGCTGTGAAGGCTTCTCCGAAAAACCCTCGTCTTAATTATGGGGCCGGCTTATTGCGTGAACGAACAGGAGATCCTTCGGGCGCCGCTGATTTTTTTCAAGCGGCTATCAACAACGGGCAGCGCGATCCTAAAACATATACGGCTTTGGCTAGAACTGCTTTTGCTGCCGGTCGTCTTGAGAAAGCGCACGAAGCTGCCCGTGGGGCTTTGGAGAAAAATCCGTCCCCCGAGCTTCGCCGGGTCGCTCAGTCCTATTTCGAATTGTCGAAAGACCGTCTGTCGTCGGGGGGCTCTGCGCTAAAAACTCCGAAAGGGAAGAGTGTTTCCGATCCCTCGGGCATCCCCATCGGGTCCGACTTTGGAGACGCTGCGGATAGGGCACTGGATCCGCGCTCCCGTCGTTCCCACGCCTTGATGAAAGAAGCCCGACGCGCCTTGACCATTGGAAGTGAGGAAGATGCTGTCGCGCTTGCAACCCGTGCCTTGGAACTAAATCCGGACAATGCGCGTGCGTTGAATTTACGGTCTGCGGCGTTTCAGAGACTTGGGAGGCATCAAGAGGCTCTCGACGACGCGGAAAGCGTTGTCGCCCTCGTTCCCGGGAATGGAACAGGTCTTTTGTCCCGCGCGTTATCAAAGGCGGAGCTGGGACGATTCGATGAGGCGTTGGAAGACGCGCGGGCGGTGCTCGCGGTAAATCCGCAAAGTATTCCCGCCCTTCGCATCGCGGCGTTCGCCCAAGCCGGCTTGGGTAGCCGCGAGGGAATGCTTGAAACCCTAAAAGAAGGTGCGGCTTTAAATCCGACGCTGGCACATATCTATCAAAGGGCTCTGGAATTGCCGGAAGGCGACGATCTGTTGCTTTTATTTGGTGATGAAACGATTGTGGGGAAGGAGCCGTTATCGCCTGTCACGGATGGATTGCCCTGGCTTCCGGTTGCAGGCATCGGTGCTCTTTTGTTTTTAGGATCCGCTTTGCGGCGGCGCAAAAAAGAGCCGCCTGTCGAGGCGGCAGAGGCACCGTCCTTGCTTCCTGCAGGATTTGATTTGGTGGGAACCTTGGGTTCCGGCGGTATGGGCGTTGTCTACAAAGCCCGGGACCGCGGGACGCAGCGCTTTGTCGCTGTGAAGCGGTTGCGCGAGGAAATTCGGGGAGACGCGCGTGCGGTGGACCGGGTTCTTAAAGAGGCGCGGGCCGTCGCCCGTTTGAAGCATCCGAATGTTGTTTCGGTTTACGGAGTGCGCCGCCATCGTGGAGAAGTCTTTTTGATTTTTGAGTATGTTGAAGGACAAACCTTCTCGGAATTGCTGGGGGAGAGTGATCGCCGGGAATTGCCCGAGGCGATTTCCCTTGTTGTGCAGGCATGCGCCGCTGTGGACCATGCGCATTCTCATAGTGTTGTTCACCGGGATATTAAGCCGTCCAACCTGATGATTGATACCGACGGGAATGTGCGGGTGATGGATTTCGGAATCGCCCGTTTAGCGACGGACGCCATGACGCGAACCGCCGGTACCGGGACAGTGGCCGGGACGCCTCCATATATGGCGCCGGAGCAGGAGGAGGGCAAGTCCCGTCGGGAATCCGATATTTTTTCGTTAGGCGTTTTGTTTTATGAACTCGTGACCGGCGAACTTCCATTTCCCGGATTGGGTGCGGCTCTCCATCTCCAGAAGCGTGAAGGGCGTTTTGTCCCGCCCTCCCAGCGCGTCCCCGAAGGACTTCCCGCCGAACTCGATGCGGTGATTGCAAAGGCGATTGCACCCGAGCCTGCAGACCGCTTTTCCAGTGCCGGGGAATTTGCCGCAGCGCTTAAAGGGCTGTTGCCGGCGTGAGTGTGATAGCCCTCCTCCTTGCCTTCGTGCTAATCGCGCCTGCTTACGCCACCGATGCCGATGATCCGATTGAGCCGGAATTTTACGACGATCGCGGGGACGATGAAGAACAATTTGATGGGAAAGAAGACTTTCGCGGCCCTTCCATCCCCGACCCGAGAACCGGAGACATTTTATGGAAACCCGGCGATGAGTTGTCGGAAGCGGATAAGGAAAATCTCAACCGCATGTTTAAGCCTCCACCATGGGAGGGCCCTACCCTGGCCGATCCTGAAAAAGTATCGAAGGGAGTCCAAGAGGTTCAGGAGAGAGTTGAGCATTCCGTCTTGCGTTCCGTTCTAAAAAAGGGACTCTCGGAAGCGCAAGCTAAAGCAGCTGCGGAAAAGGGGCAACAGCTCGTCAAGAAGTTAATCCCTGTCCCCGATCCTATGTTCGCTAAAGGGCAGAAACAATCTGCGGAGCCGGTCGTGTTCGATAGTCCCCAACAAGCGGAAGTTCTCGCCGCCTCCATCCGGGATGCAATTGTCGCAAACCTAAATACAATCCGGGGAGTCGTCAACAGTATGAGCCCTACTCTGCAGACCTATGCAGCGGGAGATGCGACACTTATGGGGGTTTTAGCGAATGCTTCGAGGCTTGCAGGGAATCTGGAAACAGCCCCGGTGGGTAGAGACAAGCAATTTTGGGATGTCTTAACTACAAAAGCATCGGACGGCAACAAGCAGGCTGGATCTTCGGATAAGATTTTGAATACCCCGGTTACTCCGGAAATATCTTCCGGGGTAT
>JBFIEP010000203.1:0-5535 GCA_041603335.1 Elusimicrobiota bacterium
AATCATG
This sequence comes from Elusimicrobiota bacterium, assembly GCA_041603335.1. Taxonomy (GTDB): domain Bacteria; phylum Elusimicrobiota; class Elusimicrobia; order UBA1565; family UBA1565; genus UBA1565. Next base: position 8 of record JBFIEP010000203.1, read on the forward strand.
GATACAAACACCCCTCCCAAAATCGATCCGACCCTCATGAAGGATTCCAAGCCTACCGGAAACGGGCATGGGAAAGAAAAGAAGGCCGGTGGCTTTGCGGCCATCCTGGGAAAGCTAGGGCTTGGCGGTGCGGCCGCCGGCAGCGCCGGCGGCGGGTTGGCAATCGGTGGTGGATCGGCAGCCAGCGGCGGATTTTTAGCGGGGTTATCTGCAAACGCCGGAATCGTCGGCGCCACCTTGGTCGCGACGGTGATCGGCGTTGGCTTGGCTGCTATTTCCATCGGGCACGCTCCGGACAAGCTTCAAAACAATCGATTTTTCGCCAAGCTGGGCGGAGATTCTGCTCATATGACCGCGAAACAAGCCGCGCAGGCGCGAGAGAAAGCCATGCAGACCTCCGGCATGGATGGAGATGGTATTTCATCGTCGCTCCAGCAGCTTGTTGATGCGAACTCGGGTGCGATGGGACAGTTAAACGGTGATGCCGACGGCGTCGGCCTTGAGGCTGTTGACGCAAAGGACGCGGCCGCTTCTTCAGAGGTCCCCGAAAATACGGTGCAGGCCCCGGACAATAATTGGGCAGGCGCTGCCGCGAAAGCCGCAGCAGGCGGTGCGGCCGGGCGGAAGAAACTTCAGAAGGCCGCGTTTAAGAAAAAGAGTTCCGGAGCGTCGACAAAGCTTGCGATGGGCGGCTCTTCAGCAGGGACCGGGCGCAAAATCGCGGGGTCTTCAACCGGGAAGGCAACGGCGTTTTCAACAGGGCGCAAGGCGCCCCCACGCAGCCGTTCGGCCTCACGTACGCGCAAACTTTCGGGTAATTCCGGCGCAAGACCCGCCGATGCGTCTGCGCAGCTAAATGCGCATAACGCCCATACGACCGCCAATGCCGGCGGTTCAAGCGGTCCTTCCCCCTACTCTGCGGTGATGGATGGGAGTGCCGGAAATATCGGCAGTACTGGTTCAGGCGGCTCTAAAATTGCAGGAGCAGGCGGTGCCAGTTCGGGAAATAACAAACCGATTGTTAATCCTACGACGATGGCGAACACAAAGTCGGAAGGGGCTCCTCCGCCGGAAATTAAGAAGAAAAAGGACAAGACTCCCTATCGAAAGGAAATGAAAACGGCGACCATCGCTTTGATGGCTGCGACGGCTTTAATTCTCATGGCTTCGCTGGTCGCTCAAAGTAAGGACCCCGGGAGTCAAAAGATTGCGAAAGTTCTCGCGGGATTGGCGTTTGTCGCGGCTGCGATTGCGCTGTTTGCCGGGGTCACGATTATGACCAAGCATAAACAGATGATGCAGGGGGGCATGCTAGCTGCGGGGGCTGGGATCATTATGATCCAGTCCGGCATGGTCCTCCTAAAACCGGATGCCGGTAAGGCGGCACAGGCTGGAGTTACAGAATCTCAAAAGGCCGCTCAACTTGAGATGTTGGGGAAGCAGGGTTTTACAAATCCCCAAAATGTGACGGGTCAGTTTGCCAACACGGGTGGGAATCAAATCTTTTCGATGACGGGACCCAATGGAGGCACGCAGCTTGTTCAACTGACCCCAACGGGTTCAACATTCGGCACCTCTTCCGTAACGACAGTTCAGTCAGCGGGAGTCAATTCAACCACGACTAATTTCGTTCCGAACGTAAAGTAACGCGGTAAGCGGAGAAACGCCATGAGCGAACAACAAACCGAAGACCAAAAGAAAAATGAAAAAAAAGGCGGTGCTGCTCCGTGGATGCAGGGTTCCGCTAATGTCGGCTCCGGTTCGCTCGGGGGTGCAGCCTCCCAGGCGGCAAGCGGAGGAATGCTGGCGACGATCAAGGCCGCCATCGGACCGAAAATGATCCTCACCGCTTTGATCGGTACCGGCGCTTCTATTGGCGGGATGGTCGGTTTGCAGGATTTTTCGGTTCCCCGCGATCCGGGTGAATCCGTATTTATGGAACGCGAAGGTTCCGCATCAACCGCAAAACCCGTCGTCCAAGAGGCGGATGACGGAACGTATAACGCTCTCGAACTTGCCCGTCAGGCGAACACCGGAAAGTACGGCGATGTCAAAGGCGATGCCGGTGCCGCAGGCGGCGAGGGTGCCGAAGGCGGCGAGGGTGCCGCTTCCGCCGAAGGCGTTGAGACCGCCGAGGATGCTGCCGACGCGCCGGGCGGGATTCCGGGGATGGATCCTAACATGATGGCGCAAATGGCCGAGGGGATGTCGGGAGAAGAAGAATCAAAGGCCAAGAAGGGCCTTGGTTCGAAATTCGGAAAACTCTCTTCCTCATTGGGAGGCCGCGGCGGCGGACCGAAATTGGCCGGCGGTTCCGGGCTCTCGGGAGGGATTGGCGGTTCTTTTAGTAAGAAGAGTTTTTCCACTCCCCAAGGACGTCTCTCATCGGCCGGGAAGGGATCGCGCAAGGTGTCGCGTTCAAAAACGGCGGCACGCGGGCAGAAGGGGAGTACGCGCAAAGGTGCTTTTAACCGGCTCAACAGTATGAGCAAGGCGATGGGCAACGCGAAGACCGGAAGTGCGGCTACCACCGCGGCGACGCATTCCCAGCAGTGGGATAGTGCTAAGGACACCGGAGAAGGCATCACGGGTGCCGGGGCTTCCGGCATCGGTGCCGGAGGGGAAAGCGATTTTAGTGACGATGAGGGTGACGGAGGCGGCAACCCGCTGCCGGGGACCAATAGCAGTAGTCCCAATAGTGACGGACCTGATGTTGATGGTGTTGGAGGAGGGAAGAACGTCACTCCTTATCAGGGCACGATGGATATGATGATCGCGGCGATGGCGTTGGTGAACATCTTGTTGATCATCATGGGAATCCTGGCGCTTTTGAGTAAGGCCGGAATTACGCAGGCGTATACCAAGTCGCTTCAAACCATGGTCTACGGAATTATTGCGCTGCTCTCTGCCGCGGTCTTAGTTGGAGCGCTCATGATTGGTAAGGAGCATGGTCAAGCAGGCCAAGGGGATTTGTTGGCGGCAACCGCTTCCATTACGTTAGTCGCAGCCGTTATCGGATTCGTAAACCCCGCGTGGGGGTACGGCTTGGGTACGGTTATGATCATCGCCGGCATCGCAGGATTAACGATGAGTCTCAAAGGAATGTCGAAAGCCGATAAGGTGAAGGAAGATCAGGTGAAAAACGAACAGGCCCAGGCTGATCAAGCGGCCGCGCATAATCCTTACGCGGGGCAGTAGTGCTGTATTGACGGAGATGCGACGATGTCTGATATGAACACGCCGAATAAAGGGACGCCGGAAATCCCGACGCTCAAGGAAAAGGAAAAGGAGCGAAAGGGCGGTGCAGTCATTGTTGGACAATCGGGCGGCAGCCCGGGTGTTCTATACCGTTGGTTCGGTATCGGGGGGCAGGGTGCCGCACGCGTCGGCGGGGGCGTCGCGGGCAAGGCCGCAGGCGGTGCGGCTTCCGCGGCAAAGGCCGTCGCCGGTGGAGCCGTCGCTGCGGCTCCGCGTTACGGTCTCATCCCGACACTCGTTAATTTTGTTTCTTCAAATCTGGGTATGGCTGCGCTTTCCATGGCGTTGACGGGGGGTGCCGTATACACCCTCTACACGCTCGGCATGAATGCAACCAATGGAGGAAACGGGCAGCCGCGGGTGTTTGCAAAACGCGACAAGGGAGCGCCCGAAATCGGACCGGCCGATGAGGCGCGGGTTGATGCTTCAGGGCTGAGTTATTTCCAAACCGCGAACACCGGCAAAGCATTTGATAAAGGTGCCGAAGGGGAAGGGACCGAGGACGAGTTGAACGATGCCGCCTCCGAAGAGGGCGCCGCGGAAGAGGAACTTGAATCGGCGGACGAGGCGGTTGCTGCGGTGGCGGGGAACGCGCCCGATCTCTCCGAAGAAATGACAAAGAAAGAAAAATCAAAATTTAAACTCGCGAAAGCGATGGCGAAACGTTCGGGTGGATTGCAGGGGAGTGCCGGTATGTCGGGCGGGTTTTCCGCCCCATTCCAGAAAACAACCCGCCTAAAGAAAACCCAAGAAGGAAAGGTCAGCATCCCCAAGGCCCGCAAGCGGGGCAAATTGACGGCACGCCGCATGAATTCCGCAAATCGTGCGGGCAAAGGGGCGATGAACCAGCTCAAATTTTCAAGCAAGAAATCACGCGGTGCGTTGGGGGCTACCTCGGGAGAGGGGGCGGACTTCCAGGCGTCGGAGGCGTTTAGCGCCGCACCGATCGGCGCGGGTGCCAAAGGGATCGCGGGCGGGGGATTATCCTCGGGCGGAGACGGAATTACCCCGGCATCCGATGGCGGCCCTGTGGGCAATAATACCGTCAATCCGGAACAGGATGCACCCGCCACCGGAAAAGGTGAAGATAAGTCGCCGTGGACCCAGATGGTGATGATGTCGATGGCCCTGCTCACAACGGCATCGACGATCGTCACAATTATTGGAATTCTCGCGGTTATGAAAAAGATTCCTTTTATGTCCGGGATTTTGACGCCGATCCAACAGATGCTGTTGGGTGTTGCCGCCGGGATGGCGGCGGCTGCGACGGCGATGGGTGTGCAAATAATGACCGAATACGGTCAGCCGGAACAAGGTGCGATTTTAACAACGGGCGGTGCGATTACAACCGCTTCGGCGGTGGCTGCGTTAATGTGGCCTAACCCGACGACGGCCTGGATTTCTGTGATTGGCGGCATCGCGGGGATTGGCGCCGCAGTCGGCGGATTGCTGGCCGGCGGTGGAATGGGCGGCGGCGGGAAGTAAGAGGGGGAATATGAGCGAACTTGAACCGAAAAAAACCGGCGGTCCCGTTGAAGTGGAAATCCCCCAGTTAAAGGTCCAAAAGAAAGAAAAGAAGGGAGCGGGCATCGTGCTCCCGGGTGCCGAGGCTGCCGGCAACGCGGTCGTCGCCGGTGGGACCGGTGCCGCTAAATCCGGTTTTGCTGCGCTTTTTGCGGGCAAGATCGGGGCGGTTGCGGTTGCTGTCAGTGTCGGGGGTGCCGGTTTAGTCGGTTATGGAGTTATGCAGCAGGATCGAGCCAATACCCCCGAGGTACGAAAGCCGGATTTGGGGGGCATAAACTCTTCTATTTCAGTCGGAAAGCGCAATGCGAAGGGATCTAAATCCTTGTCCTATATGGCAAAGGCAGGAGAAGGTGAGTTGAGTTGGGAGAATCCGCACGGCCCCAAGAAAGCCGCTAAGAGCGAAGAAGGGGCCACGGAAGAAGAGCTGGCGGACTCCGCGAATGCTCCCTCCCAAGCCGATTTAATGGAGCAGATGGGCGTTCCTAATGGAGAAGCGCCCGAGGCGGAAAAGGGGAAGCCGTCGATAGGACGAATCGACGCGAAGCTTTCCAGTGAGATCGGAAATTCCAGCGCGTTCGGTTCTAAGAGTATTTTCTCGGGGGGAACCGGATTTGATGTTGCCCGCATGAAGAAGGGAGGGCCGGTTAATCCGACAAATGCGACTCCTCGCAGAAAGAGCGATCGCGGAAAATTGGGAAACCTTCGCCGGAGCCGCGGGAAATTATCCGGAAAAAATATTTCGA
>JBFIEP010000204.1:0-5515 GCA_041603335.1 Elusimicrobiota bacterium
GATCCTCGGATACCGTTTCGTACGGATTATTCGAACTCTGAAGAAACCGTATCCCGAGAGCCCCCAGAGACGTCCACACGCGCATGGCGGTTACTAAATTCTCGTTTAGATAAACGGTCTCAGCCGGGCCTTTCGGCATTTGATGAAATATGGCGGCATTCAAATTTTTGATTTGCGGGTCGCCCTGGGTCACATAATTGGCGATCCTCTGGGGATCCTCCCACGTGATCGCGTTTCGGGAATACACCTTGATCGGGGCGGCAAGCGAAGCCTTTTGCTGCTCCCCCTTTGCGTAATACGTAACGGTAAACTCCGCCTGGACCGGCGTATCCTCGGTGACGCCGAGAATCGTATTATTAAGATTCGCGGTAAAAGAGACTTCCCGGGACTCTTTCGGTTTAAGCAATTCAATCTCGATCTCAGTCGCCGCATCCATAAAGTTTTTCAACCGGAACGAGAACTTTACATTCCGGAAGGGGACCTCGAGATTATTAACAATCACAGCCTTCCCGATCTCTTTTCCGAAATAACCCTTGTAGTTTGACGGGAAAATATTTTCGACCGCAACCGTTGATATCTCGATCGGTGCTTTATTAAAAGCTCCGGGGATGAAAACTTCAACGGGCCGGGTGCGCGGACCGACGTCTCCCGTAATCGATTCCACGGCAACGCGGTAGTAATAATTCTTGTAAGCCTCGACGGAGGATTCCTTAAACGGCGGTTTTTTCACAGATCCAATATCAACGAATGGACCCAGAGGCCCGCTCGAACGGTAAATCCTGTACAAAGACGCCAAAGAGTCTTTAACCGGATCCCATGTCAGCACCACCTGCCCCTCAACCGCTCTCGTTGATATCGAAACGGGAGGCGCAAGAAGCGGATGCAAACGAAATGACACAACGCGGCCTTTCCCGGGATCGGCGACCGTTAAGGTCTTGCCATGAATAACGAGCGATGCGGGATCATCCAAACTGCGATCATCCTCTCCCCCAGCGAAGAAATTGGTTATCCATTTCCCCTCTCCATCAAAAACGGAAACCCGCCGAAGGCTTCGGTCAAGGACATATACGTAACTGACACCGTCATAAGCAATGGCCACCGGGTCCACGAATTGACCAATCCCGTCACCCTCTTCTCCCCAGGATTTAACATAGCCGCCCGACGGCTCGCATTTAAAAACCTTCTTCAACTTTCGATCTAAGACATAGATAAAACCGGCGGGGTCCCAAGCGACAGACACGGGGTCGGCCAATTCATAAGGACCCACCAGCGGTCCAAAGGCAAAGAGAAAAACACCATCGGGTCCATACGCTTCAATTCGCGCATCCCCATTGTCGGCCACATAGAGGCTGCCTTTTTCATTTATCGCCAAGCCTTTAGGCGAGTCAACCGAACCCTCCTTGTTTCCGAAAAATCCATCCTTTATTCCGAAATTAAGCTTATGCTTCCCCTCTAAAGAGAAACTCTGGAGCTTGTTCCCTTTTTCATCGGAGACATACAATCCGAATTTCTCGCTCGCCGCGATACCTCCGGCGCGCCGTGTCACCGACTCTTCCTTCCCATTATTCGATCCGAAACGGCGCTTTTCCTTGCCGTCAGCGTCTAAGACAGCGAATTGTCCGGATTTTTCTTCATACACGATCAATTCATCGCCGACCGCCGCAACAAAGTTCGCGGAAATCGGAGCCGAACGGACAGGACCCGTTACAAGCAGCTTTCGACTCAGGCTTTGCTGAATTAGATCGACCTTAAGCTTGTTTTGAACCATGATGCGCTGGATACGCTTGTTTTTCGTATCAGCGATAAGCAATTCGCCCTTGGGTCCAACAGCGATTCCCAAAGGTCCCCTAAACTGGCCGCGGCCTTTCCCTTTTGTTCCGATATTGCCCAGAACAAGTCCCTTAGGGCTGACTTCTTTAATTTTACCGCGTCCCGGATCCAGCATATAAAGGAAGCCGTAGCGATCAAGCGCGAAATCCATTCCATGCAGTGCGAATTGTTTTCCAAATGAAGTATCCGCATTAAATTTTTGCAGGCGCTGATTTCCCGAATCAAGGACATAAATCGAATCGGCGGAATCTACCTCAATGCGGGTAGGCTTGCGAAACAAACCCGACTCTGTCCCCTTCCCGCCAAATCCGAAGAGGAAAACCCCTTCACTGGTGAATACCTGGATACGATGATTTCCCGTATCAGAGACATAGATTCGACCGTCATCAGCGATAGCAACCGAGTGCGGTCGATTTAGCTTCCCCGAGGCAGATCCCGATTCACCGATCGTTCGAAGGTAGGTTCCCTCCGCATCAAATACTTGAACCCGGGAGTTCCTCGTATCCGCTACAAATACGTTCCCATCCGGACCGATGGCCAGCCCTCGAGGACCGGAAAGAAACCCCTTTCCCCCAACAGACCGCAATAAACTCCCGTCTTCGCGAAAAATATGGAGTTGACCCGTTTTCTCATCGATCGCGTAAATACGCTCCCCGATAGACGCAACCGCGGCAATCTCCGGAGAGAAAGCGGTCTGTATCGTGCCAAGAAAACTGATCATGTCATAGGCGTGGGCGGAACCCACAGAAAGAGCAAAAGCAAGAACAAAGCACCCGGTTCGGATTAATCGGTTCATGTGATTTTTTCCTGAATCAACTTATTAACAAGGCCTGGGTTGGCCTTTCCTTTTGATTTTTTCATTACGGCACCCACGATCGCTCCAATCGCTTTTGGATTCCCAGCCTTCATGTCGGCAACAGCCCTTGGATTTTCAGCGACCGCTTCTTCAACCCAAGCTCCAATCTTCCCTTCATCAGAAACCTGCATAAGGCCGGACGCCTCAACAATCTTTACAGGCGATTCGCCTGTTTCCCAAGTCTTGGCAAAAACGTCTTTGGCCATTTTTCCGGAAATCTTCCCGCTAGCAACCATTTGCAACAACTCAGCCGTCTTCTCCGCAGAGACAGGGCTTTGCTCAACCGAGAGACCGGATTCATTGAGTTTTGCGAGAAGTTCGGACTGAATCCAGTTCGAGGCGGCTTTCGCAGACTTTTTTCCGACGCCGGCAAGCACTGCCTCAAAGTAATCGGCAAGCGGCTTCTCAGCCACGAGGACGTCGGCATCGTATGCGGTTAATCCCAAATCCTTCATAAATCGGTCCCGGCGCGCTCCAGGAAGTTCCGGAAGCTTAGCCCGGATACTATACAACCAGTCTTCGGATGCCTCCAGGGGTACCAAGTCGGGATCGGGAAAATACCGGTAATCATGCTCTTCTTCTTTTACCCGCATAACCCGGGTACGACCCGTTTCAGGGTCCCATAAACGCGTTTCCTGAAAAATCGCTTCCCCGGAATCCAAGGCGGCACACTGCCGGGAATACTCAAAAAGAATCGATTCCTTAACGGCTTTAAAGGAATTCAAATTCTTAATTTCCACCTTCGTTCCAAGAGGCTGGCCGGGTCGACGAATCGAAATATTGGCGTCGGACCGCAGTTCACCCTTTTCCATGTCGCAATTCGAGACGCCGCAGTACTGCATCGTTGACTTTAGTCTCATCAGATACGAGGCTGCCTGCTGGGCGGATTTGATCTCAGGACGGGTCACAATCTCGATTAAAGGAGTCCCGGCCCGGCCCAAATCAACTCCTGAAAAACCCGCCTCATGAACGAGTTTTCCCGCATCCTCTTCCAGATGAACACGTTCGATATTAACGGGGCCGTCTTCGGTATCCAACCGGCCCTCAACCGCGAAAGGCCGGTCATATTGAGAAATCTGATAGCCCTTAGGAAGATCCGGATAAAAATAGTTTTTACGGGCGAAAACCGAGCGCTCCGCAAGCCGGCATCCCAACGCGAGACCGGCCAGAAAACCAAGCTCAACCGCCTGTCTATTCAGAACAGGAAGAGAACCCGGCTGCCCCGTGCAGACGGGACAGATCGAATCATTCGCCTCCTGACCGAAGAGAACCGGACAGGAACAAAACAGTTTTGTTTGCGTCCCCAACTGAACATGGGTCTCGATGCCAATGACAATCTCCCACTCCCCACTCATTGCCCATCCTCCAACCGGGAAAGCAATCGAAGGTCGGAAGGATAACTTAATAATCTGCGCGCGGCGGAAAAAGAGGCCCATCGGCATGCCAAGACTTCATCCGGGTCAGGCCGACCGCTTCGGCGCACGGGTTCCATCAAATACCAACGAACCCGCTTGCGCGTGTGATGCCCGCTGCGCGTGAATGAATAGCGAACTTCGGAAAACATTTTCCCAATCGAACATTCCCAACCCGTCTCTTCAAAAACCTCACGCGCGGCACAATGGCGTATCGTTTCGTCCGATTCAAGATGTCCCTTAGGGAAACTCCAGACCGGATCCCCTTTCTTAAGCGGCCCCGACTTCGGATCGGCGCTCACTTTTACACGAACAAGAAGAACCTTCCCCTCTCTTACAACTAGCCCCCCCGCCGCAGTTTCAAAACGGGACTTCATGATAATGTCTCGACTTCACGCGCCGCGCGAAACAGCGTCGGCTCCCGTCCGGCCGCGGCCATCAGCTGCAAACCGACAGGAAGCCCGTCGGGAGCATCCCCGCACGGAACGGAAATTCCCGCGTGCCCCGCAAGATTACAGGCGAGGGTATAAATATCGGAGAGATACATAGACATTGGGTCTTCGGTCTTCTCTCCGATCTTAAAAGCGGTTGTCGGAGTCGTTGGAGTCGCAATAAGATCCACTTCACTGAAAGCCTTTTCAAAATCCCCGCGAATGAGCGTCCGCACACGCTGAGCCTTACGATAATACGCATCGTAGTAGCCGGCGCTGAGGGCATAGGTTCCAAGCATGATCCGACGCTTGACCTCTGCCCCGAACCCCTCTCCGCGGGTATTCGCATACAAAGATTCCAAGGATGAGGCATCGGAAGCACGGTGTCCGAATCGGACCCCATCAAATCGAGACAAGTTAGAACTCGCCTCACAGGGTGCGATTATGTAATAGACGCTCAGGCTATAACGGGTATGCGGCAAGGAAATTGTTCGAATCTTCGCTCCGCGATTCTCAAGGCCCTGCACCGCCTTGCGAACAAGCGCTTCCACCTCTTCATCAAGCCCTTCCTGGAAATATTCTTCAGGCAATCCAATCGTCAGGCCCTCAACTCCCCCTTCCTCCGCCGCAGCGGGAGCTCCCGGCGCAGAAGTCGAATCACGCGGATCATGCCCGGCAATAACACGCCAACACAACTCCGCATCCTCAACCGTCCGGGTGATGGGTCCTATTTGATCCAGCGAAGAGCCAAACGCGGTCAATCCATAACGCGATACCGATCCGTAAGCAGGCTTTAACCCCACGACGCCGCAAAACGATGCCGGCTGGCGAATAGAGCCTCCCGTATCGGACCCCAGCGCGATGGGGACAAAATCCGCGGCGACAGCAGCGGCCGAACCGCCGCTCGACCCGCCCGGAACCCGCGAACTGTCCGCCGGGTTCTTCGTGGTTTTGAAAGCGGAATTCTCCGTAGTCGAACCCATTGC
>JBFIEP010000205.1:0-5493 GCA_041603335.1 Elusimicrobiota bacterium
ACCTTAATAGGAGAGATGCGCCAATTACTCGATCAACTCAGAAGTCTTGAGTCCGATTTCCTCGAAGCTTCCACCTACGCCCCGGTCGACGCCGACTGGGACGAACGGCTAAGCCGTTGGCAGGATGGAATCGCCGGATCGCTGGAAAACGTCCTTTCCTCGGTCGCCGCCCACCGCGAAGCCCGGCTTGAGGCCTGGTCCGAAACGCTGCGCCTCACCGAACGCCAAATCGAATTCGACGGGGCGAAGCTTACTGAACGTAAACGACTCTTCCAAATGCTGGAACGAAGCGCAGAACCCCGGGAACGGGAATTCGAAGAACGACGGCACAAAATCGGGGAAAACGAAGAAAAACTCCGCGCGGAGCGATCCGAGATTTTGAGGCGCGAAGCCGCACTCCTGGAAGACCGCCGCAGACTGGAACGGGAAACAGCCCAGCAATCCCTCGCCGCGAAACATCTCGATGACTGGCGGGAACAACTCTCGGAGGCACAGGAACAAGCCGCCACTCAAGCGATGCGGATCAAAATGAGCCGGGAGGCACTCGAACGGCTGCAAGTCGAACTCGAGGCGGAACGAAAAAGCCTGGACCCCCGATCAGAGACCCTCCGTGAACGTGAAGAGTCGTTCGATAAACGGGCCCGCAACCTTGTACACCGTGAGGAAGAACTTTCGGTCAAAGGGAAGGAGCTCGAACAACGCGGCGAGGATCTGCAGCGCCTTGAAGGCTCATTAGAGCGGCGCGAAGTGCGCGTCTCTAAACGCTCCTCCGAGACGGAACAGACCCGGCGCGAACTTAAAGAGGATCGGGACAAATTCGACGCCGCAAGGAAGATGTTTGAGGAGAAAGGCGGATTCGCCGCAATAAAATTCATCGAGCGCAAAGAAGCCGAGATGATGGATCATAAAGAAACTTTAGCCGCCGAAACCCGGCGCCTGGAATTACTGCGGGAGGAAGCGGAGCGGGAAAAGGGGATTGTGGCAGAAGCGCGTGAACGCACCGAACGCCTCGGCCTTGAAGAGCTTCGCTTGCGGGAACGGAAAACCGAGTTAGACGCCCGCGAAGCCGCGCTAAACCAACGCGACGATGACGTCCGGATGCAGCGCAAGGCGATTGAAGCCCACCGGGCCAATGTCGAGGAAATAGAATCCCGCGTCAAACAAGAGCGGGAGACGATTGAGAATATGACCTTTAAAGAAGCCGAAAAAACCAAATCTCTCCGCGAAAAAGCCGCCGCGTTGCGCGCCGAAGAGCTCGCCCTATCCGAGCGCGACCGGGATATCTCCCGTCGGGAACGTGAGACCGATATCAGGGCGCGGGAACTGGAAAAAGCCTCCAATGTACTCAAAGCGGAGTACCAAGCGCTCCTACAGGAAAAGAAAAATCCAGAAGAAAAATAACCCTATTTACCTATTATTTACCTAAAGGAAAAGCCCCCGAAACAATCGGGGGCTATTCTTTTAATATGGGGAGAGGGGAAACATCAAAAATATGGGGTGAACGACGGGGATCGAACCCGCAGCCTTTCGGACCACAACCGAACGCTCTACCATTGAGCTACGCTCACCAACCGACCCCCATTTTAGCGTTTTCACAGAATTCCCGCAAGAAGCGCTGTTTTTCCCATCTAGGCCCTAAGGCCTATTTGAAGGGGGACCTCCTGACCCTCGATCGAGGTCAATGCTCAACCCATACTGATATTAATACGATGAGGGGAATGCCGAAGACACTTTTGAGCCTAGTCGCAACCGCATTGATTGCGGCAGCGATACCGGCAAATGCGCAGAACATGCGGGACTCCCTCGGAGATCGACCCGGTCGAGCCCTTCCCCCGGCCGAAGAAGTCGCCGAACGCCAGGCAGCACCAAAACCGAAACACCGAAAAACACGGAGCCGCAAATCATCTTCACGCGTAAAAGCCGGGCGTACGGTAGTCGCCGGCATTCAAGCGATGAAGGAGGGAAATCATTCCAAAGCGGTCGTTATTTTTGAACGTGCGGTGAAACAGGACTCCCGGTGGTCCAATGCCCATTTCCATCTCGGCAACGCCTACTACCACAAGGCCTTCGCTCAAGGCTCTCCGGAACGGGCTGACAAAGACGACGCCAGTTTGGCAATCGACGCCTTAGAAACCGCCATCGCTCTTGACCCCAAAATGCAATCGATTCGGCAGCCGCACAAACTGCATCACGCTTTGGGGCAATGCTACGAAGCCATCGGCCGCCATGATGAAGCTCTCGCCGCCATTAAGCAAGCGGCCCTTACGTCACCGCGAAACCCGATGCCGTTCCTCTACGGTGCGCGGCTGCGCCATAAGATGCGCGACTACGTCATGTCGACGAAAAATTTCTACAGCAGCGTGATGCGCGCTCAACGCATTCGCTCCTACCCGCAACTTTCGAAATTGGTACGCTCAAGCGGATTATTCGTACCCCTCCTTAGCATCCCGCAAAACCGCCTCATCCTTGACGCGATGGACGCGGTCTCGGAAGGGACCCTGACCCTCGGCGAAGCCAAGGAACGCATCCGAACCGGAGATCGTTCCGACATGCGCGATGCGCTTGCCGATCAACCCTCGGCAAGCGTCCAACTCCCGCAGGTCGTCCGCCGGCCGGAAACCCGCCAGGATCCCGATGTGCTTAAGGCGGTCGAACTCGGCCACCTTGCTTTTAACGTCCGCCGCTACCGGGAATCCATCAAGCATTATCAAGCGGCCTTCGATTTAGACCACCAACGCGGCACGATGGACGCGGTTCAGAAGTCACTTCTTCTTGAACGCATCGGCGCCTCCTACCGGAGCCTCGGCCTGGCAAATGAGTCGATCCGCGTCCTTGAAGAAGCGGTTCAAACGATGCCTGAGAATTCAACCGCGTATTACCAACTTGCGTTAGCACACGCTTCCACAGGGAAATCCGCCGAAGCGATGTCCTTCCTGAAACGCTCGCTTGAAACCGCACGTTCTATGGCGGAGATGCGAAAAACCCTGCTTCTGGCCAAAACCGACACAGAATTCGAATCCCTCTACGAGAAACCGCGCTTCGCGGAGATCGTTAAGGCGTTCGAACGCAAAACCACCCGCCGATAAAAACCCCGAAATCATCGGATTTCCCTATCCACGCCGCCTGTCAATTTTTGCTAAACTTATATTAATCACATGGGATTCTCAAAGAAAGAAGCGCCGAATTGCGATTGGTGCCCTGCAAAAAGCAGTTGTTTTTACGAACTTCTCGATGACAAAGCCTCGAAGAAGATGTGGCGTGATATGCGTATCGCCAACCGATTCCGGGGAAATGAAACGGTTTTTTACGAGGGCGAAAACCCCACCGGCGTCTATGTCGTCTGCACCGGTAAGGTCAAGATCAATAAATCGAGCCGCACAGGGCAGCAGCTCCTTATGCGCATCGAGTCCCCTGGAGACCTTGTGGGACACATCTCTTCCCTGGCGGAATGGCCCTATGCCGGAAGTGCCGAAGCGATGGAAGAATCCGTCATCTCGATGGTCGACCAGGACTCCCTAAAGAAATTTCTTTCGAAGCATCCGAAGGCTGCGATGGCGCTCCTCCGCGAAGTCGCGCGTGATGTTCGCCGCGGCGAGGCCAAGGCCCGCGACATCGCCTTCAAACCGGCAAGAGGGCGTCTCGCAGGAACACTCGTTCGCATGATGACGCCCCCGGTGACGAAGAAAGCCAAGCCATTGGTTTCCAACCTGAAGCGCAAAGAGCTCGCGGAAATGGCAGGGCTAACGATCGAAACGACGGTACGCCTTCTCAAAGATTTTGAGTCGAGCAACCTCGTCCAACGCAAGGGGAAGGACATCGTCCTTCTCGACTTAGAAAAGCTCCGTTCAGTTTCCGGGCACTTTTCCTAAGCGACAATACTTATTGATCCAAATCAATGATTCGGGTTGTCCCAGGTCATCAAAGACCTATGCCCAACCTAGGTACAATGGGTCTATGATCGAACTGATTCTTTCAACCTTGCTCAGCATCTTCACTTTCGCGCAGCCGGAAAAAGCGCAAATTGAAACCGGGTTTTACGGCTCCGACATCATTGTCGCCGAAACCTACAAACCTTGCAAGTTTCCTGAGTGCCGCAAGACCGAGAACAAATTCGATTTACAGCTCGGCTGACCCCCTCGTCCGCCGTTGCACCACCACCACCACCAGAAACCGCCCCGCCACCACGGGGCGGTTTTAATTTACACCTAAAAAATAAGAATTAATTACAGACTAAACCTATCGAAAGGTTTGGCGTCCTAACTAACATCGGCATATTGCACACCCGGAAGTTGACGGCTAAAGTCCGGAGATACCACGCCGAGAGAGGAATCATGGACTTATTAAAACGCTCACTTTGCTTACTATTCTCAATCGCTCTTATTCTACCCAGCGGGGCTTGGTCTCAAGAAGGGGAAGGACCCCCTCCCATGGAGAATGAGGGAGAAGGACACGGCGTAGAGAAAAAGGGTTGGTGGCAGCGCCGGAAAGAAGCCAAGGAAAAACGTAAAGAACGGAAAGAAGAGCATAAAGAAAACCGTAAAGAAAAACGCGAAGAACATCAAGAAAAACACAAAGAACGGCGAGAAGAGCATCAAGAGAAACACAAAGAACGGCGTGAAGAGCATCGCGAGAACCGTAAGGAACGCCGCGAAGAGCGCGGCGGAGACGGCGAAGAAGGCCGTGAGCGCGGAGACGGCGAAGGCCGCCGTGAGCGCCGTCGGGAACGCAAAGGCGAACGCCGTGAGCATCACGGGGAAGGCCAAGAGCGCAGAGGAGAACGACGCGAACGCCAAGGCGAACATATGCAGCGCAAAGGCGAACGCATGCAGCGCAAAGGGGAACGCCGCGGCAATGAACGCATGGAACATCGCGGCGAAAAAATGGAGAACCGTGGAGAGCGCCGCGAACGTAAGGGAGAAAGAGGACAACGCCGGGGCGAACGTAAGCAGCGCCGCGGAGAACACATGCAGGGCGAAGGCCGGGGCCGGGGTGGACACGGTCGCGGACGCGGTCGAAAACGCGACGGCGGTGAAGGGATGCGCGGCGGCGGAGGCGGTGATAACGGAGTACGTGATCACGGTAAAGGTCGCGGACGCGGAAAAGGGCGAGGACGCGGCAAGGGCTCAAATATGCGCGGAGGCGGTAGCGGCGGCGGCAATATGGGCGGCGGCAATATGGGCGGCGGCAACCGCGGCGGTGGAGGCGGTGGACGCAAAGGCGGCGGTAATATGGGCGGCGGCAACCGCGGCGGCGGCGGCGGTCGCAGACGCTAGATATTAACTAGGGATTTAAACGCGCCATCGTCCGGGGGAACGGAATCGTCTCCCGGACGTGCGTTGTCCCGCAAATCCAGCCAACCGTGCGCTCGATTCCGAGCCCAAAGCCGGCATGGGGAACCGAGCCGTAGCGGCGGAGATCCAAATACCACTGAAACGGCTCGAGGGGAAGGTCCTGTTTTTTAATCTTCTCAACGAGGACATCGTAATTATCTTC
>JBFIEP010000206.1:0-5488 GCA_041603335.1 Elusimicrobiota bacterium
AGACCTTCCAATTTTAACGGTCCCCTATGGGATCTGTGTTCAGGGGAAGAAGATTTATGTAAGCGATACGGGTGTGGGCCGAATCACGGTCTTAGATCTCGAAACAAAGGGGATAACCCATATTGGTGAAGGGGGAGAAGGGCGTTTGATGACCCCGGGCTTTGTTGCTGTGGATGAGACCGGAACGATATTTGCAACGGATGTCGGCGATCATTCTGTCAAAGCCTATTCCCCGGATGGGAAGATGTTATGGAAGCAAAAGGCAACTGGCGGTGAGGCCGCAAAATTAAGCCGGCCTGCAGGAATAGCACTATCCCCTTCCGGAGAAATTATCGTTGTCGATAAAAAAAATCGCCGCCTTGTGGTTTTCTCTAAGGAGGGCAAGTTTTTAAGAGATATGGTCCGCCATGGTAGAAAGGAGCCCTTTGCCTTGCCCAGCCCGGTGAATCTTTGGAGTGATGATGAGGGAACGCTTTATTTAAATGATCCCGTCGTGGCGCGGGTGCATTTGTTTACCTCGACAGGTGCTGCCTTATCCGGTTTCGGCGAACAGGGTAATAATCCGGGTTATCTTGGACGTCCCAGGGGAATGGCGACAGATTCCAACGGCAACATCCATATTGCCGACGGTCTAATCCACCGCGTGCAAATGTTTACGCCTGATGGAAAGCTTCTTATGTGGTACGGCAACCCAGGCGGAGGCCGGGCGGGTTTAGCTTTACCCACAGGAATATTCATTGATAAAGACGATGTCATCTATATCGCTGACTCCAAAAATCGCCGAATCCAGATTTTTAAATATATCACCTATCCTGACGGGAAGTGACCTGCTTCCCTGCGCGATAACGCGCATCCTGACAGCGTAACCGCGCTATCGTTTTAAATAAACGCTTAAAAGTGATCTCTCGACGGGAAAAGTTGGGAAATTCCGTTGCAACTAGGAGGTCAGACGGATATACGCAATGAAATATTTCTACTGGGAAAGATCTAAAGAAAAGGGAGAAGTTCAAAACATGAAAAAAATTATCGGATCGATTATCTGTACGGTGTTCTTCATCGGTCAAGCAAACGCATACGTTCCTTATGCCGGTGTCCCGATCGAGGGTACCGCGCATGATTTCGTGACCGTTTACAGCGGCGCGAACGGGGAGACCACCCCGGCGCTAAATCTATGCTCCACCTGTCATGAGATGCATAGGCCTGCGAAACAAGAGCCCCTCTGGGGACGTCAGAATCCTAATGTGGATAATGCATGGGCGGTTCAGTCGCATGGTGAAGTGCATCTGCTCTCACAAGAGGACGGAAGTAAATTCATCACTGCCGCTGATTTTGTTAACAGCCGGTCTGGAATGTGCTTGTCCTGCCATGACGGTGTCTCTGACATTGCCAACGGTGTCGTCATGGGTGCAGATCGCCCGGCGAACTTCGGCGTGGACCTTACCCAAAACCACAACATCGGCCGCCTTCGCCGTGACAAGGGCAATGTGACCGACGAATTCCACGATCAAGTTCCTCAGGCAGATGGAACGGTCAAGCGCTATCTCGGCTGCGGAACCTGTCACACGATGCACCGTACGAAGAACCGTAACTTGGTACGCAACGGCGACGCTGGTGGAAACTCCACCGTCTGCTTGAACTGCCACTCAACGAAGTAAGTCAGTCTTTGGGAATCCCCGGGAAACCGGGGATTCTTTTGAAGCGGATTTTACGCTTTAAGATGTTCGGTTTAGATTGAAAATGAAAAGCATAAGAACAAGCGAGAAGGAATTGCTCAAGCGGCTCCAGACGATGCGTTGGAAGGACGGGCTGTGCTGTCCCCGTTGCGGCCATGGAGAGTGCTCCGTTCACGCTAAAGGTAGGGATGGTCATCGAAAGCTTCGCTGCAGCGGTTGCGGGCGGACGTTCACTGATCTGACGGGCACTCCCTTGGCTCGTTCGCATCTGCCTCTAACAACCTGGGCCGCCGCAGCTCAAATGATGGCCGTTGGAACTCCTACGTGTTCTGAACTCTCCGTAAAGTTGAAGGTACGCCTTGCAACGGCGTGGCGCATGCGAAAAATAATTGAGTTAGCGCTAAAAGACGCCAACCTCCGCCAGGTTCTCGTCAGTGAGGAATCGTCATGAGACAGTGTTTATCGGTTATTTTATTGTTTGCGATTCTTGCGATAGGAGCCGTACCGCTGGAGCCGATGCCTCAGTGGCCCGCAGCCCCCGCTGCAGCCCGGCTTCGATTCCTAACATCCATCGAGGGTCCCAAGGTCGCCGGTGTCAACAGGGTCGGAGGACTTCTGCGCAAACTAATCGGTCTTGATAAGGCGGGGGAGGTCGCTCGCGATCGTCTGGTTCAGCCGACAGGTATTTTTGTTAGGGATGGCGTTGTCTACATCGCCGACCCGGCCGCGCAGCGGGTATTGCGTTTTGACGAAAGCGACGGCCAAGGAACGTGGTGGCCCCGTTCTCGGCGAGTCGAGTTTGCGAGCCCCGTTAGCGTTGCCGGCTCTGCGGACGGGCGTCTTTTTGTACTCGATTCGCTCTTGAGAAAAGTTTTTATTCTCGATCCGGAGGGGCGCATTGAGGGTGCGCTGGAAGGGGACCCTCAAAAATTAGGAAGACCGGCGGCGATCGCCGTCTCGGATAAATACGTATTTGTGAGTGATGTACAGAATCATCGCATTGCTGTATTCGGCTTAGAGGGGACCTTTGTTCACGCGTTCGGGCGCAGGGGAACAGATCAAGGAGAATTTAATTTCCCTACCTATCTCTGGTACGACAAGGCCGCTGGTAGACTTTCGGTAACCGACTCCGGAAATTTCCGGGTGCAATGGTTCAGTCCCGACGGAGTATACCAAGGGGAGTTTGGGAGCAACGGTAACCGCCCGGGTTACCTGGCCCGTCCGCGCGGCTTGGCACGGGACTCTGAAGGTCATGTTTACCTTTCCGATGCTGCTTTCGATGCCGTGCAGATATTTAACGAAAAGGGTCGGCTTCTCTTGTTCGTCGGAAAGGCGGGTGGGCGACCGGGGGAATTCAGCATGCCAGGAGGTATTTTTATCGATAGCCGCGCCCGGGTTTATGTAGCCGACACCTATAACCGAAGAGTTCAAGTATTTCAGTACCTCAAAGAGGCAACGCCATGAAGGGAAAATTAATGTTTGTGCTGATCCTATTTGCTGGATCCGTTCAATCCCACGCGCTTTCCGTTATTAACTCTAAGCATGATCTTTCCGCAGGAAGCGCCACGACCGGGCCAAAGGCGACGGATAATCGCATTTCGTGTTTGTTCTGCCATTCCGTACATAAGCCGGCATCCTTGGCTCCGCTTTGGAATCGCGCGGATTCTGAGGTCGAGTTCACTTTTTATTCCTCCAACTACCTGAATAATTATCTTGGCATGCAGGAACCCACGATGTCGGATTTGAACGCCTCGAAGACCAAACTCTGCCTTTCATGCCATGACGGTGTCACTGCGTTGGGCAATCTATTTAATATCGCGCCCAATACTTTGCAGATGACAGGAACGATGGGTGAGACAAAGGTGATCGGGTCGGATCTTTCCAACGACCATCCAGTCCTCTACGACGTTAAACCCGGCGCGGGTCCGCCGACGGCCCCCGGGACAAATCCTGAGATAGCGCTCCCGCCGGAGGGAGATCCGGTAAAGGTGTACGGGCCGACGAATCGTGTCGAATGTGTTTCCTGTCACGATCCTCATAATAATGAGTTCGGAAAATTTCTGACAAAATCTAACTCAGATGCGGCCCTTTGTACATCCTGCCATCAAAAGACGAATTACATTTCAAGCGCGCACCGAACTTCCAACGCGGTTTATAACGAGGCTGGGAAGGATCCGACGACGGTCGGCGAACTATCCTGTATGGGCTGCCACAAGGTTCACGGTGCTTCGTCCTCGCAGGCGTATCTTCTGCGCGACAGTGAGGAGAATACCTGCTACACCTGCCACGGGTCTCCCAGCCTGATTGGAGCAAAGGACATAAAGGGTCTGTACGCCAAGGCCTCCCGGCATCCGACAGAAGATAAGACGGATGTGCATGTGAATCCCGAGAGGAATGCGTCTAATTTGGGATTAGGCAATCGCCACGCGGAATGTTGGGATTGTCACAATCCGCATCAAGCCCAGACTGGTGTTCATGAGACTCCCGGCAATAAGATCGGACGCTCTCTGCTGGGAGGATGGGGTGTGGAACCTGTCTACGGCGCCGCGAATTCCTGGGAGCCGGCGACGTCATTTGTCCGGCAGGAATTTACAGAGACCGATACGTACAAGGAGTATCAACTCTGCTTTAAATGCCATTCCTTCTATGCCTATGGTTCCATTCCGCCTGCAGGAAGTACCGACCAAGGCATTGAGTTCAATCCCAACAACCGTTCGGCTCATCCGGTGCGAAATTCCACATCTGAGCAGGCGGGGAGTGCCTCTCCCAACGAGTTGACTGTCGCGCAAATGTCAGCCCCATGGAATACAGGGAGCAACTTGGGACATCAAGCAATGACCTGCTCCGATTGTCATGCGTCGGATATTACGAGCGACCCCGCAGGTCCTCACGGCTCTGCTTCGCAGTCCATGCTAAAGGGACCTCGGCGCTATTGGCCGAAGAATGCATCCGGAGCGTTATGGACGCTCGCGGACATTAAAGACAATTCCAATAACTGGTCAAGCAACCTTTTTTGCGTCAACTGTCATCCTCTCGTGCAAAACGGAAATTTGATCTCCGATCCGCATAAAGAGCATGAAGATAAGGAAGAGGAGTGGGGAAATCGCGGGTTGGCTTGTATCGTCTGCCATGTTGTTAATCCCCACGGTTCTAAACGAGGGCGGCTAATTGGGTATGAAGGCGATGCCGCGCCCTATAACTTCAACGGCGCAGGAGAATACGAGAAATTGCGCCTCAAGGGTTTTAAGAAGGCCAACGCTCCGGATACCTATCGAAAAGAAAGCTGTTTCTCGAGCGCTACGGGCTGTCATAAGCATGACACAAACGACGGTGGATACGATCCATAAAAAACAATGCTCAGATTCAGTCGTTTCTTCGCGGTTGCGGGCCTGCTCACGACCCTCCCGTGCAGTGCTGTTTTCGCGCTCTCAAAATCGGGAGCGATGCAGCTTCGCTTCGACAGAATTGTTGTAGAAAACCCGTCGGGGGTGACGGATAAGTCTTCGTTCTTTCACGGCTATAATTTGGACTTGGCAGGGAAACTCCTCAATAAATCTATCGGAAGTTTTGATTCGGGAGTCGAATATTCACAAGGAGCCGACGTTAACTCTGCTGTTAGCGCCGATTCGCCCGAGCAACGTGTCGTTGGGTATCGGGCAAATGCTCAGCTGTTTTCTGATCGCGTTCGAAAGTATTTTGTTTTTGATCCTAATGTTTCACTCCGCAATACGCGTTTTAGCGGTAGTTCCGGGATTGCCGAGCATACCATTACCGACAGCGGCTGGGGGTTTTTAACAAATCTCAACTTGCGGAAA
>JBFIEP010000207.1:0-5446 GCA_041603335.1 Elusimicrobiota bacterium
GGCGTTGAAAGGTCGAATTCGGGTAGATTTTCGGGCGCCGGTTTAAGAAGGACCGGGGTCGGGGAATCGGCGCCTTCGGATTTTGCCCACGCATGCAGGCGCGTCTCTAGATCCTTTTGAAGCTGTTCAAGTATCACTAGGCGGGCGGATTCCCCATTGCAAGCAAATTCTTGAGTCCTGCTTCATCATGGGATTTCGCGAGAGCATCCTCGAGAGAAATGAGGTTCTGTTTGACTAGGAACGCGTGATGCTGGTCCATTGAAATCATTCCGAACTTAGCGCCGGATTCAATCGCTCCATAAAGCATGTGCGTTTTGCCTTCACGAATGATATTCCCGACAGCAGGCGTTCCAATCATCACTTCCCGGGAAGCGACGCGTCCGTTTCCGTCTTTGCGGGTCATTAGAGTTTGGGTGACGACTGCCTTTAGTACGGTTGAAATCTGAATGCGAACTTGCTGCTGCTGGTTTGGAGGGAAGACATCAATAATGCGGTCGATGGTGGTCGGAGCATCCTGGGTGTGCAGAGTGCCAAAGCAAAGATGTCCTGTTTCCGCCGCCGTGATGGCAAGGGAAATTGTTTCGAGATCCCGCATCTCGCCGACAAGAATTATATCGGGGTCCTGCCGGACGGCGTGTTTAAGAGCTTCTGAAAAGGATTTTGTTTGTTGGCCGACTTCGCGTTGGAGAATGATGGATTTCTTATCCTCGTAGACGAATTCAATAGGGTCTTCCACGGTGAGGATCGTTTTGTTTTGAGTTTGGTTGATAAGCTCAACGAGGCATGCGAGCGTTGTTGATTTTCCGGACCCCGTCGGTCCGGTTACCAGAACCAGTCCGCGGGGGAGTTCTGAGAGTTTCGCCACCGAGGGCATGAGTCCGATTTCATTGGGCGTCGGAATCTTTGAAGGAATGATGCGAAGAACGGCTCCGACGCCTTTGAGCTGGTTGTAGACATTGACTCGAAACCGGGAAACATTGGCAACAGAGAGGGAGCAGTCCAGTTCCCAATTTTTTTCGAAACGGGCGCGCTGGTCTTCGTAGAGGACCGAGTAGATCATGCTGCGCGTGTCGTCTTTATCCAGCGCCGGATGGCCTTCCATCGGGCGAATCGACCCGTTCACGCGGATGATGGGCGGTTTCCCCGCGACGATGTGGATGTCGCTGGCCCCGAGCTTTACCGCTTCCGTGAGGACCTGGGTGAGGTCAGGCACTCTTTCTCCGCGTCGTTTTCTTCTTCGTAGATTTTTTCTTTGCGGCTTTTTTCTTCGTTACCTTTTTCTTTGCTGCCGTTTTCTTTTTCGGTTTTGGTTTTTCTTCCGCCGCCGCCCAGGCCACCGGCTTCGCTTCATGAAAAATCTTCTCGAGGGCGTAAAACTCCCGAGCGGTAGGGTGCATGATGTGGACAATGAGGCCGCCGAAGTCCATTACCCGCCAATGCTCGCTTTGTTTCCCGTCTCTGTGCGTGGGGGGAACGCCTTCTTCCTTCATGACATGTTTAATTTCTTCTTCGATTGCGCGCATTTGAGGCGGTGAGTTAGCACTCGTGACAATCATGTAATCGGCGAGTTCCGAGACCGGGCGTATGTGAAGGAGTGTTATTTCTTGAGCCTTTTTGTCATCGGCGGCATTCGCCGCGGCGATCGCGAGGCGCTTGAAGAGTCGTCCCTGGATTTGAGGAGAGATGGGATCGTTCATAATTGCCCCGCTTGTTTGCTGGCTAATAGGCGTGTGCGCATCACTTCTTCGAGACGGACTTGAAGATGGACGAGTGCTGATGTTAGAAGGCGCGCCGTTGTCGTTAAGGTGCGCGCGACTTCGTTTTTTTCTTCTTCATCGAGAGATTTCTTTCGATGAAAAATAATGTACCCCATGCAGTGTTTTTTGCCGGGGAAGAGAACTTGATAGGTGTTGTCATCGATCCAAACGTTTTTATCTCCGGGCTTGGGGATATTAATGGAATCCTTTACTGCGTTGAAATCGCCTTCAACGTCAATGAGGTCCATTTCCATGTTGAACTCGTTGTAAACGTATGCGCCCGAAGTCCAATCGCCTTCCATGTATTGCATGCGGCGCCGCATGAATTTGTCGAGTAGATCCCGAACGCTTTCGAAGGGTTCCAGTAAAAGACTGCTGAGGTCAAACATTAAGGTTAATTCGTTTGAGGAATGCCGCAAGCGGCCTGAAAGCAGTTCTACAAGCTGCGCAAAGAATCCGATCGCGAATTGAGGGTTTTCCTGAAGCCATTTGTTGAGTTCATCTTTTCCCAGCCGGCAGAGCGTTGTTTCACCCCGTGCGGTGGCTTGGGCCGAGCGCGGCTGATCCGACTCAAGCAGGGCCATTTCTCCAAAGCAGGCTCCGGGGCCCAGAATCGCGAGTTCCTTGAAGCTCGGCTTTCCTTTATCATCCGCGTGGCGCAGTTTCTTGGCGATGACCACATTCCCTTTCGCCACGAAATACATGCTGTCGCCGGGGGTCCCTTCTTCGAATACGGTTTTTCCGTCCTCGAAGGTTTCGGTCGCAAGGAATTCTCCGAGCGATGAAAGCTGCTCGTCCGGGATCTTTGAGAATAAGGTGATCGATTTTAAAAATTCGACATTCTGTTCGGGCATGACGGCCTCCTTACATTGCAGTCGCTTTATTCACGTCGATCTTGCGGCCTACCAGCATCTCGAAGCTCTTGATGTTGGCGACACGTTTGACGGCCTCATCGATATCTACGAGGCCGGCCTTCACGAGGTCCGCCAGGGATTTATCCATGGGGACCATTCCCAGCTTCGCGCCGGTATCGATCGCACCGTAAATCATGTGCGTTTTGCCTTCGCGGATGAGGTTGCTGATCGCGGGGGTTACTACCATGACTTCTCGGGCTGCGACGCGTCCGTTTCCGTCAAGACGCGGCAGCAGCACCTGGGATACTACGCCGCGCAGCGTGACAGCGAGCTGAACGCGGATTTGGGACTGTTGGTGCGGCGGGAAGACGTCCAGAATTCGGTCGATCGTGGAAGGGGCGTCTTTTGTGTGAAGGGTTCCGAAGCAAAGGTGACCTGTTTCGGCTGCCGTGATGGCCAGTGAAATAGTTTCGAGGTCGCGCATTTCACCAACGAGAATAACATCGGGGTCTTGTCGGAGGGCGCCTTTGAGCGCCGCCGAGAAGCTTTTGGTATTCTGGCCGACTTCGCGTTGTCGGATAATGCACTTCTTGGATTCGTAAACGAATTCGATGGGGTCTTCGACCGTTAGGATATGGTCGGGGCGCGTCTGATTGACCATTTCAATTAGTGCCGCGAGGGTCGTCGATTTTCCGGATCCCGTTGGACCGGTCACGAGAACCAGCCCCCTGGGAAGAGCCGCGAAATTGGTAATGGCCGGAGTGAGTCTTAATTGCTCAGGCGTAGGAATGTCTGAAGAAATGACGCGCATGACCGATTCCACGCCGTTTTTCTGAAGCAGAACGTTGACGCGAAAGCGCGCAAAACCGCTTACAGCGAAGGAGCAGTCCAGTTCCCAATTTTCTTCAAACTTGGCGCGCTGGTCTTCGTAAAGAATGGAGTAGATAAGGTTTTTACAGTCCTCGCCATTTAGCGATGCAAATCCGGGAATTTCCTGGATTTCACCATCAAGGCGCATCATGGGCGGTTTTCCGACCAGTAAGTGGATGTCGCTTGCGCCTGATCCGACGGCCGCTTTCAAAATTTCTACGAGTTCCATGGTTTCCCCTTTCTCTATTGTGACGCGAGTTCAGTGCAATCTGCAAAATTCCGTCCGAGCAATACCGATACAGATGCCCGCGGATTCGCTTCAAGCGATGTCAGTACTTCTTCTTTGCTGCAGCCAAGAGCTTCAGCAACTGCGTCCGCCCCCTCCGCATTTCCAGTGCGGTCAAGGAAGCGTGAAAGCTTCTCTGGAGCGTTTGCGTTGCCGAAGTGTCTTACGTCGAAGCCCCGCAATCTTAATAATCTTGTGGCTTTGAGCGCTAGCCCGCTTGTTTGGGAGGCATTCAGGACTTCCACGTCGATAATGCCGCTTGTTTCCCTGTGTCCGTTGGCCCGGGCGAAGACCCGGGCGAGAAGACGTGTCGATAGGCCGGGATCGGTTAATTCGGAAACCCGAATCCTGTCGGGTTTGAGCCGGCGAAATTCCCGCGCCAGTAGGAGGCGGTCATAGGCGGCTGGTTTTGAAAATCGGCGGTTTACGGCCGGAAATTGGGGCCAGAATAGGGGAGAAAGCAGTGCGTCGGATAGGGTTTTTTTCATTTCCCGGGGGTAGCCCGGACGGGTATTGGCCGGTAAGGTGAAGGAAAGGCGGAAATCGAGTGGAGAGGGGCTGTTGGATTCGGGGCCTTCGCTCGGGCTTTCGGGCCAGGAAGGGTCACTTTGCAGCATTGTCAGTGCCGATTCTATCATTGTGTTTTCCGATGGCGCCGAGCTGTCTTCGGAGGCATAGGCGTCGGCCAGGGTCCGTGGATTTCCGTGCTTCCCGTCTTGAAGGCGCTCGAAAACAGGCATATCCGGCGGCACTCTAACGAGGTCGAGTGATCCGGCGTTTGTTCCCGCGACGGCAAGGTAGAGTGCGGGAGGGGTGACGACGGGTTGCCCCAGGTGACGGACCGAAAGGATTCCCATGAGCGGTTTTCCTTCACGGATTCTGCTAGCGGTATCTGATTTTAAATCAAGCGCACACAGAACGCCGACAAAAGAAATCAAAAGTACTGCGGCTGCTCGTAGTGCTGTCATAGGTGCTCCAGGGCTTCGCTGCAGACGCCCGTTGCCGCCGGATGGAGCCATTGTCTTCGATCGATGACATCCGCGATTTTGCCGCGAACGGCCAGCGCAAAGCTCTTATCCAAATTTTTTCGGGAGGCTGCCCTGATTTCGGTCGCTCCCGAATAGGCACTCGCGTCCGCCACGTAGAGCAATCGTTCGAAGGGGCTCATCGCCATGTCGCCGAGTGTGTGCTTTCGGATCGCAGATAAAATTGTTTTGTCCCTGATGCCGTAAGCCGTTCGAGCGCGAAATTCCGAAATGTGTGCATGCAGCAGCATGGGGGATCGTTGTGCTGTTTTTAGGAATGCAGGAAAAGGAATTTTCTTGGAACGGATGAAATCGGCCATTTTGGGTATTGGAATCGCGCGGCCGCAATCGTGGAGTAGGCCGGCGAATCCTGCTTGTTCCGGGTCGAAGCCGTGGCGTATGGCCAGATTGATTGCATTTCGGCTCACCGTGAGCGTGTGCAGGTAGCGTCCAGACGTCAGTTCTGATTTCAACTGACGTCTAATGCCGACCCCATATAGGCCGCGGCTGTTAATTTCTTTGGAGACGTTGTCTGTTAGATGGCCCTTAACGGAGTTGCCTAGTAATAGGCGTTGTCGAATATCTGTTGAGGAAATCTGCGGAAAGATGCCGGGAAGGACATGAGCACCTAATTTTGTTGACAGGCGCATCCCC
>JBFIEP010000208.1:0-5427 GCA_041603335.1 Elusimicrobiota bacterium
CTCGAGACAGCCCGGTGGACTGTCTCGAAACATCGCGTTCAGGTCCCGTGACGCGATGGTACGGAACTCCTCCCCCACCATTTCAAAACCCCATCCAAGTGGATGGGGTTTTTTTTATCTCTAAAGTTCCTAAAGTTGCAAGGGGAGTGACCCCGAAACATAATAAAGCATGAGCCGCCTTTTTATTCTTCTGATTCTATTTTCGGTTCCCCCGGTTCACGCCCAGACCTTTGATGGATTTAAGGTCCTGAAGGGCTTGATTCGTGTAACACAGGAAGACGGCACCGCCGTTATCCTGACGAACAACGGGGCCTTCCCGCAAAAGAAAAAAAGCAGTCCCGTCACCGTTGAGGTTCTTAGCGAAAAGGCGGTCCTCAACGCATCCGGGATGAGCCTTATCGGGGCTCGAAAAGGTGCGGTCTTCGAGCTAAAAACATACTCGACGGCCGGAATCGTCGCCTCCCGGGCCGGAGCAGCCATGGACCTTCGCTATATTAGCGGGAAATCCCCCATCGTCCAATTCGGGAAAAAGCGCATAACCATCAAGCGGGGTGAAATTCGATTCTCGAATCAGGCAGAGGGAAAAAGCAGCATCTACGCCAAAGACCTCAATAGCTACGCAATCGTCCAATCCGGCAGAAAAACCATCACTCTCAACGGGAAAAAAGCCAAATCAAATTACCTGGAAAGCGAATCTATTCGATTTCTACAGCCAAAATTACCTAAAAAAAAGGTCCGGCCCCCGGTTCCTAAATACAACGAGAGCAATTAGCCCCCTGGCGTAGTTCCCACCCGTCGATTATCCTATTTGAGAATTCCCATGGCCGCCAAGAAAAAAAAGACAAAAGCCCGCAAAAAACCCGAGGTAACGAAACGGATTACGATCACCGTTGAGTTCACCCGCATTCGAGGTCATGAGGGGATGTCCATCAAAAAGGACGACCATAATTACATCGTCCAGATCCATTCGGCAAATACGCCCTTTGTGAAGTATCTCACCTTCATCCACGAGGTTGCCGGTCACGTCGGATCGTGGATTTTCACGCCCTTCATCGACGAAAAACGCGAGCATCGCTTTATCACAGCGCTCGAAAAAAGCGTCAAACGCCATTGGCGCAAATACTGGGGCGGAACCTAGCTTAAGGAAGCTTGTTCAGGCAGGAGGCGCTCGCGAGACGGCCGCTGGTGCAAAGATCAACGCCTTTGAGACTATGGATATTTCGGGTGACAGACCGGCTGTAGCCGGCGCGTTCGGAGCTAAGCGTCTGTGCTTTTGTTGATTTAGCGTAGGCTGCGGTCCACAAAACCATCACCGTGAGTCCCGCCATCGCTTGCATGAATAAGACGCTTCCACTTCGATTCATCTTTGCCACCTCTACTATTAGAATGGCTAAAAATCAGAAGCGCTCTCAGGGGTGTTGGGCCCAATACCCATTGGGCCCTAGGGCCTACAAGAGGAAAAAGGCCGCCAGCCCGACGACAATCGCTTGAACCAATATCAGCCCGCCGCCGAGGGCGAGGGCCTTGGGGCCATGCCTTCGAACCGCCTCGAGGTTGACCCCGAAACCGATAGCGGCCATGGCAGATGTCAATAAAGCCTTACCTATAAAGGATATCCAAGCGAGGGCCGGCGCCGGAACAAGCCCCGCCGAGCGCAGCCCCACAGACGCGATAAAGAAAGGGACAAACCAGGGAATAACGCTCAATACAGACGAATTCTCATCCCGGGAACGCGCCGCCCATAGGGAGCAGCCGACAACGAGCGGAACCAAGCAAAGCACACGGCCCATTTTAACCGCAAGCGCGAGGGCTCCGATCTCAGGTCCCGCGGCATAGCCTGCGCCCACCGCATGCCCGACAGCGGGCAGTGCTCCGCCCAATAACAACGCCGCCGCCTCCGTTTTCAGTCCGGTCTTAACGGCAAGCCACGGAAGAAGGAGCATCGCTCCAAATCCGACGAGGTTCACGATTCCGATAGAAAGGGCAGTTTCGCTCTTCTCCTTCGATACAAACGGGGAAACAGCGGCAATTGCCGCCGAGCCGCAAATTGCGGAACCTACCCCCAAGAGAAACCCCACTGATGAGGACAAGCCCACACGCGGCGCAAGCCAATACCCCGCGATGATGACAAACAGCATTACACCCAGCAGCGAGGCTGCTGCCGTAGAGTCCAAACCGGAAAGCGACGAAAGACTGAGGCCGAATCCGAGCAGTATAACGGCCGCTTCCAACACCTTCTTTTCACAGAGCTTTAATCCGGGGACGCATGAGGCGGGGATAGAAATCACATTGCCCGCAATCACACCGAATAGAATTGCCCATACAACGGCGCCGATCTTCAGACTCGGGAAAGCCGCCGCAGCTCCATAGGCCCCTGCGGCCGTCATTGCCGCCAAAGCGATTCCCGAAAAATTATCCTTCATCGCCTCTTCCTAAATGCCTGCCGATGAAGATGAGACGGCGTGCGATTTCATTGGTGTCTCTCAAGAGTTTGTCCCCCCGGAGCAGCGAACCGAGCGGGAATTCGGTATAGGGCCGGTCATCGGTTAGCGGCGGGAATACCCCCGCGACCAAGCGCAGTCCCGCGCTGGGTATAGGGAATCCATCAACAATCGTCTTAACCGTCAACGATGCGGCTTCTTCCTTAATGTTCAAACGCGCGTGCCCTTTTTGAATAGCGGTGGGGGTCAAATTAAAAGTCTCATCCGAACCCATGATAAAAAATCCGGGCCCCCCCGGGTTGCTCCACATGGCAATATGCTCAAACCGGTCTGAAAAATTTCTCAGCATCACGCCGATATCGGTGACCAACAAAGGAACAGGGACCCAAATCGCAAGAATCCCGGAATCGGTTAAACGCGCTTTAGCAAGCCCGACAAATTCCCGCGTGTAGAGATTAACGGTTCGCGCGCTCCAAACGGGAGGAGACCCGTCCACCACAATCGCGTCATAGCGCTTTGGCGTCGTCAAGAGATAATGCCGCCCATCATCCACGTGAAGACGTACTCCCGGCATCGCCCGAACCTCGGCGGCATCCCCCCAAAACCAGGGGAACGAATCAAACACTCCCTTAACAAGATCTACCGCATCGACGCGAAGCCCCCCGCGGGCAGCCGTCCGGAATGTATTGCCGGCGCCGAAGCAGACAACCAGCATGCTCTCAGCGGAAGGGCGAAGCAGCATCGGGATAAAGGCCATGGCCTGACCATAGTCCCCCTTACCGGAAACGGTAATGCCGTTGAGCAAAAGGGCGCGATGGTCTTCAGGAGTGGCCCAACCCGTCAGCGTAGCCGCCGTCTGTTCGTTATGAAAAACGAGGGTCCCGTTGCGCTGCGCAAGACGCTTAGCGAGTATCGCGTGCGACGGCTTCCAAGCCCAACCCAAAAACAAACCCGCGGCCGCGAGGGCTCCCACTGCTGCGCGGCGCGCGCCCGGCGCGGCTCCTGATGCCGCCAACGCGATGAGTCCGCACCCCCCGGATAAAGCCAAACACACCGCCGCTCCTCCCGAAGTACCGATTAAGGGCACGAGTATAAATCCGGCAATCGCGGACCCGAGTACGCCCCCCAGCGTATTGACTGCAAACGCACGTCCCGCGGCTCGTCCGGCATCGGCGACACCCCGGGCGAGCAAGGGCCCTGCAAGAGGGAAACTTAATCCCATGAGAAGACTTGCGGGAAAAACGACTAGCCAGCAATCAAACGCGATGCGCGCGATATCGCCCGGCGAGTCAAACGATGCGAAAAGGAACCGGGGATTATCCGCCGCCAAACCGACCGCCTTATAGGCGGCCAACCCCAACGCCGCGGCAAGGGCAATGCCGACCTGCAGTCCGCCGTAAACCGCGAGAGCCCTACGGCGGTCGGGGCGGCGGCGCAGCCACACAGCACACCCCAAACCGCCTAACCCAATCCCTGAAAGCACAGCCGCCAGGAGCATGGAATAGGCATAGACGGAACTGCCGACAAGGAGCACGATTAAGCGCGACCAGAAAACCTCCAATCCCAACGCGCTAAAACCACTCGCGAAAAATAATCCCAACAAGAGGGGTTCAGAACCGACCATCCGTTTAAGCTGCGGGAGTTCAGGCCGGGCTTCCGGCTCCGGACCCGCGCGGCTGGAAAAAAGACTCGCCGCAAGGGCACAGGTGAGGTTGAGTACGATCGCAAAACCGACGGTCCTAATCTCTCCCGCCGCCGCCAACAAAACAAAACCGGAAAGTAAAACCCCGGCCACGGCGCCGAGCGTGTTCCAACCATAGAGAATTGCCAGACCCAACCCCGCATCATTCTCCCGCACGGCTACATACCGGGTGAGGATGGGCAGCGTCGCTCCCATCAGCATCGTTGGGGGCAGCAGCACCGCCGTCGACAGACAAATCCGGACAAAGGTTCGTCCCGCTCCCGAAACACCGAAAGCGGCATACCACTCCGGCATGGCCAGCAAAGCCGCGGTCGCACAGGCCCCGGCTAAAGCGGCACCGATTTCAAGATAGGAATATGTTTTTAAGCCGCCCGCATCGGACGTTGACCGCCGACCTCCGAACCACGCGCCGATCGCAAGCCCGCCCATGAAGACGGCGATAATCGTCGAAACGGCGAGTGTTGTCACGCCGAAAACGCGGATTAGCATGCGCATCCAAACGACCTGATAAATCAAGGAAGCCGCCCCGGAGAGGAAAAACAGGACCGAAACGGCTCGTGAGGGTAGCCCAATCACCCGTCCAGAATAGCCAATTTCATAAGGAATTGGCACAAATCTTGTCGTCGAGAATTTCCTATGGCGAAATTCAAATGGGGAGTCTATACTGGGAATATACGCTGATCCTAAGTTGGATGAGGAATCATGGCTAAGAAAAAAGCCGCAGTGAAAAAAAAGAAGGCGCCGAAAGCAGTCAAGATCTCCCAACCGCCTGACGCAGAATGGGCATTTGTGGAGGAACGCTTCAGCAACTTGACCGTCGACTTCGGTGCATTAGCAAGAGAGATAGGGACCTAGCCAACCTGGTTGGACCCCGACTCAAAAGTGGGCTACCGCGAGCCCGCTGGGGTCTTTTCGGCACGTAAAATCTTAATCGCCCCCGCTGGGGGCGATTTGCTATACTAGGACCGCAATCAGGTCTTCGGATCGGGTTGATGTGTGTGAGGGGTCATGGTGTAGCCTGGTTAACACGCTGCCCTGTCAAGGCAGAGATCGCGAGTTCGAATCTCGTTGGCCCCGCCACACAAAATAAAACCGCCAATCGGCGGTTTTTTTGTTTCCATCATTTTTGCTGAAGTTCGGTAGGTTTGTCTCCCGTTCGCATCCAGCCCACTATGCCGTTATCCTTTCCCTATTGACTCGTTCCTATAGGCCAGGGTTTATAATTGGCGAAGAAGCTGAATGATACCGACAAACTCCTACATCACGATCGGAAAACTTGCCCGC
>JBFIEP010000209.1:0-5403 GCA_041603335.1 Elusimicrobiota bacterium
CCGGCCCGGGGGGGGGACTGGCGCCGTTCCCTTTACTCTCTTATCCTTGCTCCAAGGAGATCTAAATGACCGAACCTCAACCCCAGGGCGGTGCCGTCAGCCCTAAGCCGTTTCCTGAATTCGGATTGTCTATGGACCCTGCAAAGGTCCCGTGGCATGATGCCGTCGTTTGGTCAGACCGCCTCGCTCAGGGCCAACGCGTTTATGAATGGCTAACCAAGGAGCATATCGCGAAAGTGGGATGGACAGACGGACTTGTCTCCATTGAGGTGGCCAACGAATCGTTTCTCCACGAGAACATCATGTATTTTATTGTCCAGGCACCGTTTGTGGCGGTCGGACAGAATATCCGCGTCTAGGCGAAGAAGGATCCGCCCGGTACCGCGAAATCCACATCGAGTGGATTTCCATCGTTGAGAAGTTTTTGCCGGAGTTCGCTTAAGGCGGGTCCGAGTATTTCGCTTCCATAACGCGCATCGTTATTGAAGAGCACAAGCTTACGGACGCCGGCCTCGGTCGCAGCATGCACGGCAGCCGATGGCGATGAATTTCCCCGATTTTGGTATTCGGAGAAGTCTTTGTCCATATAGCGCGCATCGTGGATAAGAATATCTGCCGCATGCGCAAAATTCTTGAACTTATTTCGAAAATCCAGCGAAGGTGCCTCATCATCCGTCGGGTATTCGTTGTTCGGGCAGTAAACGATGCTGCGCCCTTGGAAATCAATCCGGTAGGCAAGGCAGGCGCGCGGGTGTAATGTAAAAATCGCTGAGGCGCGTACTCCGGCCCATAAATTAAATTTTGATTCGGAAACAGCGAATATCTGAACCGCTGCGCGGGGTGCCCCGTCGCGATAAAGACCTTTATTGAGAACCTGTTGGAGCGGTTCACGGTGGTCGTTCGGTCCGACAATGTTTAAGGTGTAATCTTCGCCAAAGGCTTGGGTAAGATGGGACAATCCTCCGACGCGGTCAGCCTCGTAGTTGGAGAGCAGCAGCCAAATTTGTTTTTCGATCGGTTTTTGTTTGTGCCCGACAAGATCCTTCATCCCGGTTCCGCCATCAAGGATCAGGAGGTTAGGGCCTAAATCCATAGAAATGCAGCTTGTGGGTCTTCCCGGGACACCTCCCCCGCCCGAGGATTCCGAGCCCCAAATTTTCCCGAGGGACGCCGCCGGTCGGGGCGTTAAAGTTGCGCCTGCACTTTGAGCACCGGGCGGGCCGATTAATTTTTGAACGGTTGAGCGAATTTGATCAACCTTTATGGGCTTCGGGAAAAAAGCGGCCGCTCCGCACAGATGTGCTTCATCTTCCACTTCTTTATAGCGCTTCCCTGAAGTCACGATGACATGGATTCTCGATAGGTCCGGATCGGATTTAATCGTTCGGCAGATGGTGAGACCATCGACCATGGGCATCATGATATCGAGGATTACGAGGCGGGGGCGATGGCGCTTAATTTCCGCTACCGCAGCCTGGCCGTTATAAAATTTTTCGGTTGTATACCCTTTGCCGCGGAGAATTTCTGTTAGGAGTTCCGCTTGGGTGGTATCGTCATCGAAAATTATGACATCCATCCCTATCAGGGTAGGTTTGGGCTGTCGGCGTGTCAAGAGGATGAAGTACTCTCTTCATATGGCGGATATACTCGTCGTAGGAAATTATTGTCACGATACCGTCCTCACCCAGCGGGGGACTCACCGATGGGTCGGTGGATCCTCGCTGTATATCGGTTCCGTGCTGGCTTCCCTAGACGCGGAATTCGATGTGGTCTCACACGTCGGGGACGATTTTGCCTATGAGGGGACCGTTCCTAAGCCGGCCCGTATTATTGAAGGCAGAAGAACGACGGCGTGTATTGATGATTACCGAAAAGGTCCCCGGGAAGAGACCTTCGAGGCGTTCTGCGCCCCGATTCGTCCCGAAGATCTTCCCGAGAAAGTCGAAATTGCGCTCGCCTGCGCCGTCGCCGGGGAAATATTGCCTGAAACCTTTACGGCCCTACGGGAAAGGTCTTCGATCCTCCTTGCCGACGCCCAAGGACTGTTGCGCGCAATTGACGGCAGCGGGCGAGTCCGCCTTCTTCCGCTATCGGAAACCGGTTTCTTTGAAACGGCGC
Organism: Elusimicrobiota bacterium; assembly: GCA_041603335.1. Lineage (GTDB taxonomy): Bacteria > Elusimicrobiota > Elusimicrobia > UBA1565 > UBA1565 > UBA1565. Next base: position 2,119 of record JBFIEP010000209.1, read on the forward strand.
AGCGTTTGGATTTTCTAAAAGCCAATGAAGAAGAGGCTAATTTCCTTGATTTGGACGCACTTCGAAAATCGGTCGGAATCATTATCACGCGAGAGCGGAAGGGGTGTACGTTTATCGACTCCTCGCAGGAATTGGAGGTGCCGGGTTATCCGGTTGATCCGGTCGATCCAACGGGAGCGGGGGATTCCTTTATGGCGGGGTTTGCCTATGCCTTGCAAAAAGGATGGCCGATTGAACGTTCGCTGCGACTGGCGAACCTTTGCGGCTCGGCTGCGGTCCGTGGTCCGGGACCTGCGATTTTGACGGAAGTTGAAATTAAAGGCCTGCCTTTGTGACGCTGTATTTACGCCGTCGTCTTCCCTTTATTTTCTTCCTCTCGGGTTTCTGCAGTCTCCTCTATCAAGTTGTCTGGATGCGAATGCTTATTCGTGTTTTTGGCATTACGTTATACGCCACCTCTACGATTATTGCGGTTTTTATGGGCGGCCTCGCATTAGGAAGTTGGTGGATCGGCCGTCGCATGGAACGGAGCGAGCCTTCGTTGAGACTGTATGCAGGGGTTGAACTCGCAGCGGCATCGTCGGCTCTTATTGCGACAATGGTGATGGCTCAATTGCCTTTTCTCTTCCGGATGCTGGCGGGGTTTTGGGAACTCCCGCAGGCCGGGGCGGCGTCGCCTGCCGCGGTGTTGGTGCGCCTGATTTTAACCGCCCTCGTTCTTGTGGTTCCGACCGCGTTAATGGGGACGACCTTGCCGATTCTTGTAAGGGTTTCAACCCGAAGGGAGGGAGAGGTCGGGAGACGGTTAGGATTGCTTTACGGTTGGAACACGCTGGGCGCTGTGGTCGGTGTCGTGACAGCGGGATTTGTGACCATTGCGACGCTCGGTGAGACGGGGAGTATCCTCCTGGGCGTCAGTGTGAATTTTGGAATCGGTGCCTATGTTTGGCTGCGTGCCGGGAAAAAGCAACCGTTTGAAACGGGTCGAAGTGCCGGTGCGGCACCTTCTTACTCGAAACACGCGCAGCGTCTTCTTCTGCTTGCGGCCGCGAGCGGATTCTGCGCCTTGGCGTATGAAGTTCTTTGGACGCGCTTGCTGATTCTCCTCCTTGGAAGTTCCGTGTACGCTTTCTCGACGATGCTGTCGGTGTATTTGCTGGGTATCGGAATGGGCAGTCTTGTTATTTCGCGGTTTGTCGACAAAATCCGGGATCCACTTTCCGGGTTTGGGTGGGCACAGGTATTTTTGGGGCTCACAAGCGCGGCGAGTTTGCATCTGTACGGGTGGCTCGGTCGACAAGCCTCGGATTCAAAATATCTCTATTCTCCGCTGCAGGGGCCTGCTGACTTGCTTCGCTTCGCCGGAATCGGGATTGTTGTGATTCTCCCCGTAACGATCTTATTGGGCGCGATTTTTCCGTTGCTCGGCCGCGCCCTCGTTGGCAAGCCCGAAGATGCAGGTTCCGCGACCGGGCGTCTATACGCCTGGAACACCGTCGGCGGAGTTCTTGGTTCGCTCGCGGCCGGAGCCTTTTTGCTCCCTGCGCTCGGTGCGCAAGGGGCGTTTGCGGGACTCTCAATGGTTAATTTCGGGATAGGCATCGCGGCGCTCGGTTTTGCCGGGATACTCAAGCAACGCGGAAAGAGCATCGTGATCGTTTTTGCGACGCTCGTCCTCGCGCTGGGCTTGCCGATCCGACGCCCGTTGTTTTTAGAGATACTAAGCGGGCGAATTATTAATAAGGGACTCAAAGCGCAGGTCCTGTTCCATCATGACGAAACAGCTTCTGCGGTAACCGGATTGCGAACCTACGGCGCGGATGGAGAGGGGAGTATCCGCGATATCCTCCTGCTCAACGGTATTATTATTTCCGGTGAAGGTGCGGCAGGGGCTGTGATGGCCCATATTCCGTTATTAATGCGTCCCGACCCTAAGAACATGCTTGTCGTTTGCTTTGGCGTCGGCACGACGTTTATGTCGGCGATCAACCGCGTTGGGACGGTTGATGCCGTGGAGTTGGTGCGCGGTGTTGTTTCCGGGTTTTCTATTTTTGAAGAAAACGCTGATGCCTATCTAAAGCGTCCCGGGGTTCGGGTGTTTGTAAATGATGGGCGCAATCATATGCTGCTCTCGCGCGATCACTATGACGCGATCATTGTCGATGGCTCCCCGCCCATGTACGCCTCGGGGACGGTTAATTTATATAGCTTGGAATTTCTTGAGCTCGCGCGGGAGCGGTTGACCCAGCAAGGGATTATGGCCCTTTGGGTTCCGACGCCGTGTTTTGCACGCGATTTCTGGATGATCGCACGGAACTTCTCCGAGGTCTATCCCCATTTAGCGGCGTGGTCCCACCCGGGGGCGGCCGGAGTGTTGTTGATGGGGTCCCGGGAGGTGATTGACGGTTCTCCTGAGGCGTTTGAGAAGGCTGTGGCCGCTGTCGAGAAGGGGAAAATTCCGCATTGGCTAGGGCGGCGTCTGTATGAGAGTGCGTGGCGCCTTAACGACGACGAAATCAGGAAATTCGCTTCCCAGTACCCACCCGTGACCGATGACCGGCCGCGCACGGAATTTCCATTAGATGCTTTATTCCGGAAGGAAAAGCTTTGGAAAAGCGGCGGTTTTATTGCCGAGGCTAAAACGCGCCCATGACCGGATTGCTGCTCGCGCTTTTGATCGCCGTTCCTTCGCAGGCCGCTGAAAAATTCGATGAATCATCCTGGCGCTCTTGGCGTGCTGAAAAAGAAGAGAAGGCGCGCGATGGAGAACGTTCGTTTCTGAATCTTCAGGATGCCGTGTGGGTAAAGCTGCGCAAGAAGGTTTGGCTTCCGGTTGTGGAGAATCAGGCTTCACTGCGGTTTACCCGGAAGCTGCCGGATGAAGTCGGACTTTCCGTTTTCTTCGATGGGAAGCAAGCGCTTTTATCGCAAGGGACAACGACGTTTGATCTGCTCAAAAAAAAGCGTTGGCTGATCCCCGGAGGATTGCGACTGAATGCGATCCTCTATCAAGGCGACTTGCGGGTATACTTGCGCAATCCTAAGGCCGGCAAGGTTCTCGCATTTAAAGAATTCGAGTTTTTTGATTTTAATTCGAAGGCAGTCATTAACGGTCACTATCGTCCCCGTGAAAAACCGAAGCGGCATGTTTTTTCAACGTCGACAGGTCGTGATTCGAAGGCGTGGCTGCTTGGGACCGTGGAATTCCAATACGAGGGGAAAAATCTTTCAGTGAAGGCCTATACCTTCGAGAAGGATGCCAAGGATTCGGATTATTTGTTCATC
>JBFIEP010000210.1:0-5377 GCA_041603335.1 Elusimicrobiota bacterium
CCGGAAGAACGCGCCGCGCAAAAAAGCATTTCCGATGCAAAAAAGAGAAGAGAATGGTTTCCCAACGTTTTCCACGATCTTTTTGGGTTCGCCTCACCCTATATAAAAAAATCAGCGCGGGAACGTGAAAAAAATGAGAGGGCGCTTAAAAATAGGAATAAGCGAAAGCGACGCCGCCGAAAATAAGCCCAAACACAAACGCCGCCTCTCGAAGAAGGCGGTCACGACCGGTACATCCCCCAATATGTCCGCGAAAGTTATCGCTCGATCCTTAGGAAACGACGAGGATCGCTAACAGCCCGAGTCCCGCAATAAGACGCGGAAGCAAAGGCAGCCACGCGCGATTACGACTATTCGTAGGCATCGTGAGATATTGTAACTGTCGTAATTAACCCCGGCAAGGGGTTCGGGAATTTTCGGCGACAATATTATTTAAGCGGAAACGGCTTTTCCAGCTTTCAGGTAGATAACCCGAAACTCCGGCGTTTCACCCAACGCATGCTCGATAGCACTCACATAGGCGCTGCCCTGAGCACGATACGGACCGGGGTCGGTCCCCTCGGAGGTTTTGTAATCACCGACAACAAGTTTTCCCTTCACATCACGATAAAGAACATCAATGTAGCCGTGCATGACGCGGCCGTCCTGATACGGACAAACAAAGGGAAGCTCCCGGGCTAAGATTTCGGAGCGTCCTAAATCGAGCGCAGCCTCCGATTTCAAAAACGATTCCAAGATCGCGGCCGCTTGATCACTGACCCGGCGCTCATCGAGGCCCGGCTCGGCGCGGACAATCTCACCCATCGCGCGTTCGAAAATTTCTTTATACGTTTCCCCGCCCACGCCCTGCTCATTCGTAAAGTCCCACAATTCCAAAACACGATGCGCGACAATCCCGACCGAGGCGGCAAACGCCCGCGCGGCTTCCCCGCTCACATCTTCAGAACCTTCGGACAGCGGATGCTTCTCCGGCTCATGCCCCAGAGAAGACGGGGACACAAACGGCGCGCGTGCCGCCGTCTCTTTTTGCTTCTTTTCCCGCCCCTTCCACACATCGCCCAATGCGGCCGGATCGAGATTTGGTTTTACATTGTCCGCCTTAATCATCTTCGGCGTGATCTTCTCGGTAATCGAAACGAGTTTTATTTTCTCGTCATCCCACATCCCGCCGTGAGCGAGGAAAGCCGCAAAACTCTTCCCATCCCATTTCGTCGCGTTTCCAAGAAGAACTAAATGCTCTCCCGCACGCGTCATCGCCACATACAGCAAACGCAGGGATTCTTTTTCTTCACGCACAGTCTCTTGGGCTTCAATCACCGCCATCGCCGCATCGCACACGTTGCGTTTCTCAAGACGAAGCCCGACGGTTCCGGCCAGCCAATCCACTTTGTAAAGAGGAAGGTTCCCGCCGCCGGCGACACCTGCCGCCATGTTGGGGATAAATACAACGGGGAACTCGAGACCCTTTGATTTATGAACCGTCAGGATTCGAACCGCGTCCAAGGTTTCATCCGCCAAGGGGCTTTCCCCTTCCTGGGCCGACTCCCGCATGGTTTCGACGATCAACGCGATAAATTCCTTAAGCGTCGCTCCATCATCGCCCGCTTCCGCCGCCATCCGACCGAACTTCATGAGATTGCTTGCCGTCTGATCCCGTTGATACGCCTCGGAACAGAGTTCGAGAATAAAACTATCAGCCAGAATGCGGCTGACAAGTTCTCCCAACGGCACACGACCCACTAAATTATGCAACCCTTTCATCACGCCGAAGAATCGGGTCAAACGATTAACCGCCGCTTTCGAAATCCCGGAACGCTCCAACTCCTTGGAGGAATAAAAACTCAATAGTTTTAGACGGGCGAGTTTATAAATCTCTTCGTCATCCAGGCACACCAACGGAGAACGCAGAAGCCCGACCATCGCAATCCGATCCGTTGGATCATCGAGAACCCTGAGGAAATTCACAAAGTCGACGACTTCCTGCGTGTCATAAAAATAACGCTCGGCTTCGACGACATAGGGAATCCCGGCGTTTTTGAGCGGTTCTAAATACGTTGAAAGACTTGTCACAGTACGCAAAAGGATTGCGGAGTCGCCGAACTTAAACTTCTTTCCATCACCGCAATTCTCGGAGATCCACCGGGCAATCCACCGCGCCTCCTGTCCCCGCGACTCGTCCGAAGAGAGTTTTTTCTCATCGGAATGGATGCCGATCAATTCGAGACCGGATGCCTTAGGCGCACCTTTAGAATCCGGCCGCGGGGTGATTTTTTCATACGCCGGCTGCAGCCCGGGCTCCGCGTGCATGATTTTGGAAAAGACATCGTTGATGGGGCCCAACACGCCTGCATGCGACCGGAAATTAGCCGTTAGCGAACAGGCAATCGCCCCGTTTGCGATCAAAAGATCCTTGTATTCATCATACGCCTGAATATCCGCGCCGCGGAAACGATAGATGCTTTGCTTCGGATCTCCGACGACAAAGAGCTTCCCCGGCTCAAATTTCAAATCCGCACGTTTTTTAGCCGATGTCCCTCTCTTCTCCCCCAAAAACAACAGCAACTCCCCTTGGGCCGGGTCGGTATCCTGAAATTCGTCGATCAACAACGCCGAGAATCTGCCTTTTAACGCTTCCCGTACGGCACTGTCGCTCACGACTAAATTCCGGGCCTTGGAAAGCAGTCCGTAGTACCCGATATTTCCGCGCCGGTTATAAGAGCGGCGCACACGTTTGACGATAGGCATGATCAAGTCAACGCTCTTGGCAATCAGACGTTCGCGTTCCGGTGAAATCTTTTTAGCCGCGTCCCGTCCTCGGCTATACAACGCAATTTCTTCGGCAATTTGTCTTTCGTCGAAATCGTTCCACTTCGCAGGCCAGGATTTGCGGGTCAAGGATTTACCAGCCTCGAGCTTCATTAAATATTCGGGCAACACGTGCGTTGGATCTACCGGCTGAGACGCCGCTTCCAACGCGCGCCCGACGCGGCCGAATTCGTCTTCAATCCCGTAGCGCCCGCCCTTGGTGTCCTTACCGGGCTTCGCCTTTGCTAGAGACTCGACTTCGGCCCCCAAGCCTGCCAAACGGGCGCGGATCAAATCAGTGGTTCCAACAGTCCCGGCTTCGGAGACTTCCTCTTCACAAAGCGTGCGGGCAAGCCCGCGCAAGTCCTCCAATCGAATCAGACGAAGCAGTTCCAGCCACCGTTCTTTTCGCAGCGCCCACTTCTTGGCGAGCTCCCGGTCGGTCGGTTCCTCGCCAAGTTCCCCCTCCAACCACAACGCCCATTCCGACTCAAAGAGAGTATCGAGGGCGGACCCGTCATCGACTTCAAATGCGGGGTCCACGCCGGCTTCGAGCGGATAGAGCTTGAGGATATGCGAGGCAAAGGAATGAATAGTGCCGATCTGAGCCCGGTCCATCGCCTCAAGGGCGGTCTCGATGAGCGGCTTAACCTTATCGATATCTTTCTTCAAATCTTCGAGAAACGCCGAGGCCCAGTCGCCGCGTTCTTCGGCTAATAAATCAATTAGCTTCTGCGTCACACGCTCACGGATTTCTCCGGCGGCTTTTTCGGTGAAGGTCAGCGCGACGATTTCCTGGACCTTCAGCTCCTTCTTAAGCAGTAAAAACAAAATACGATCGGTAAGAAGAGTGGTTTTACCCGTACCCGCTCCAGCGGCGACCACGAAGTTGCAGTCGAGATCGGTCCGCGCGCGTTCGCGGTCTTTATGGTCGATCGGTTTAGGCACCCTTTTTCCCCGCAGCCTTCTTCTTAGGTTTTAAGACCGGCACTTCATGCGCGGCTTCAAACATCTTAATCGCTTTGGAATGTTCCGCACGGTGGCGCGTCGCCGGATGCGCCTTTCGACACGCGAAGGCATAATCGCAATATTCACACGCCCCCCCGCGGCCCTCCGACGGGGCAATAGGAAATTCGCCCCGCCGCATCTGGCTTAAAAACTTTTTAATATTGTCGAGCACTTCTTCACGGGAAGCGCTCCACTCCGCTCCTGTAAATTCCTGCATCCACGGATAGGAAGACGTTTCAACCGATTCCTCGATGGCAAGATACGCTGAACCCAGCACCTCTCCCTCCAACAACTCCTGATATAAGGGCGCCTGCAGCAAACTCATATCCGCGACGAGGTTCTTCAGCTTTCCTTTCCGCCAACGGGATTTATAATCCACCACCCGGAACCGGCCGTCTTCCGTCTTATCCACGCGGTCGATAATGCCGCGGATGCGAATCCCTCCGGCTTTAGCCGTGAGTTCCGCTTCAAAACGGCTCGGCGTCAAACCCATTTCCCGCAGAAGGTAAATATCCATCGGAACCATCCGGAAGAGATGCGAACGCATACGGCGCATTTCCCCTTCCCACAAAACCGGATATACCCCGATTGTCCGCCAGTCATTGGCTTTGAAAATTTTCTCGATGGAAGCGTTCAGATCCGCGTCCCAATTGTCCTCATCCGTTTGCCAAAACCCGGATTTTCCCAGGCGCTCATAAAATTCTTCCAAGATCGAGTGATACAGTTTTCCTTGAACCCAGGGGAGGAGTTCCCCGGAAGCCGAAGGCTCCTCCACCGATTTAATTCCCAAAAGTTTTTCCGAGAAAAATTTAAAGGGGCACGAGGAGAAACTCTCCAACGCCGAGGGCGAGAGCCCCCGCTTATTGAGTTCATGTAAAAATGCCGTAGGCGACTCCACCAAGCCGTCGATCGAAGACAATTCTTTAGCCGATGTGAGCAGCTTCAAGCGGTCGGTACAGCCGGAAAGCAAATCGGCGTCCCAACTGCCCGCACGGGCATAAAACGGTTTGGGATCATCGTGTCCCCGTGCCAGCAGCAAAGAAACTTCCTTTGGAGACAAGGCCTGGGGATCGCGCGAGACCAACGCTTCGATCTTATCGAACGGACGCCGCGGGACATAATCCTTGCGTTCCTCATCCAGACTCGTTCCCGCCGCGCGGCACAACTCCTGCAAATAAGTGGAAGGTGTTTGCGCCTTTCCATCGTCGGAACTCCGCGGCAGGACGCAATACAAGCGCTCTGAGGCCGATGCGCACAACAGATAAAAAAGAAGCTTCTCCTCTTCATACGCTTCAAGCTTCGGCGAGATCCAATAACCCAAGCTATCCCGGAGTACCTGTCGTGCGCTATCGGGAATCAGCGGGTCTTCGTGAATCCCTCGCGGGAACAAACCCTGCCGGCACCCGACGATAAACAAGACTTTGTAACTCTCGCCGCGGGAATCCATCGCGCCGGTCACTCTTACGCCGAGATTGCGCGTTCGGGTTTCCAAAAGAGACCGGCGCATATTCTCTTCCAATGCTTCGAGAAATTCCTCCCACAAGGCTTCGGGATGGGCGAGTTC
>JBFIEP010000211.1:0-5376 GCA_041603335.1 Elusimicrobiota bacterium
GAGTTCTCGGTCGAGGACCCCATCGCGAATTCGTCTAAATTCGTCTTTCCGATAATAACAGCGCCGGCATCCTTCAATCGCGAAACAACCGTCGCGTCATAGGGAGAACGATAGGCCCCAAGAATTTTGGACCCGCACGTTATCGGAAGATTTTCAGCCTGGATATTATCCTTAAGCGCAATGGGAACACCGGCAAGCGGTCCGGGGTTGTCCTGTTGATCCACCGCTCTTGCCCCGTCCAACGCTTCTTCCGAGGCTACGTGAAGAAAAGCATTCAAGCCTTCATTTTCAGCCGCGATTTTTTCCAGCGCGGCCGAAACGACATCCTCGGCTTTAATTTCGCCCGCTTGAACACGCCGGGCGATCGCTGCAGCCGAGTCACTCATCGGATGAACATGAAGTCGCCGCCTTCTTCGTCTTCCGTATCAGGCTGAACCTGTCCGGGAAACTTGGCAGGATTTCCGCGGTCCTTCTTCTTTTTTTTCGGTTCTTCGGTCTGAACCGAGAAGCGGGGTTTATCCTCAGGCAACTCATCAGGCAACGGCTCGATGGGGATATCGTTCGGACGCACCGGCGGCGGCGGAACCGGTGCCGCACCCTTAAGCGGCGGCGATTCAGACAGGTCCTCTTCAAGGGGTTCTGAACGGAAACTCTCGATTTGCGCCTGGATCTTTTTTGCTTTTTCCGGCAGCAATCCCTTAGCCGCTTCTAAATCCGCCAGCGCCCCGGTCTTATCTCCTAATTCATAGCGAGCAACGCCGCGGTTGGCATAGGCCAGTCCATGCTTGGGATTAAGCACGACAAGGCGGGACAAATCATTTACTGCATTCTCGAAATCCCCGCTCAGGAAATAAGCGTTCGAGCGGAAATAAAGCGCCTTTTCATAATCGGGGTTATGTTTAAGAAACGCCGACAAATCGATGATCGCCTTCGGATATTCCTTTAACTCACGATAGGTACGCCCGCGATAATAGCGTGCCCAATGAAACTCCGGCGCCAGCTTTAGAACCTTGCTGTAGTCGCCAATGGCACGGCGAAACTCCCGCGTCTTTTCATACACCGTTCCCCGCACGATACGAATCGCGGCGGAGTTAGGCTCAAGCTTAACCGCGATATCCAGATTCTTAAGAGCGTCCCGAAGACGCTCCCGGGAACTCATCACGCTCCCCATTCCAAAATACGCAGGACCGTAATTGCGCCCGCGCCGTGCCGCCGCGATAAAATCATCCGAGGCCGCCTCTAAATCACGCAGCACAAAATTTGCAAAGCCGCGCGCTGTATAGGATTCAGCGGAATTGGGACGCATCCGGGTCGCGATTTTCGCATCAGCACGCGCTCCGTCCAAATCACCGGTCGTCCACAAACAAATTGCCCGAAATCCTGACGCCGTTTTCCACTGGGGGTGCATCGAGATCGACTCCGAAAGCAGCTGCACTGCCTCATCGAATCTCGCACCCATATACGCGTTCACACCTTCGCGCATCACTCCGATAGCATCCCGCGAAGGAGCCTCCGCAGCCATTAAAGGAGTTGGGAGAAGCAAACAAGCAATCAGCATAGAACGAATCATTCGACCACCTGAGGAACTTTAAAGTGATCCTTCTCAAATGCAGGTGCGCCCGAGCGGATTGAACCGGCGTGAGGGGACGTTTCCGGAACGTCATCGCGCAATACATTCACAAGCCCCAAAACATGCGCTGTTTCAGCAGCATCGGAAACATCAATGGTTTCCAGCTCTGCGGCATGCTCGAGGATCCGGGCTAATTGTCCGCGGTAGAGCGAGATTTCCTCGTCGCTCAACGCCAGCCGGGCTAGTGAAGCGACTTTACGTGTTTCTTTTTCGGAAATTTTTTCACTCATGGCTTAACCGGAAACAGCGGCGCGTAGCGCGCAAGAAGCTTAGCGGTTCTCCCGCTATCAAATTGAACCGTTACTTTCAGGCTCTCTCCGGCTCCGGAAAAATCGATGATTTTCCCTTCCCCGAATTCAGGATGCCGGACAAGCATGCCGCGCTTTATAGAACGGATACGATCGCCGGAAATTGTTTGTGCCGGAGTCGGAGGCGGTGAATCCGGAGGCGTGTCACGCTCCGGCGAATCCGGAAGATCCCGCCCGAACAATTTCGCCTCGAGGATAAATCGAGAAGGGATTTTATTGGTAACCTGACCGAACAAACGACGCGACTGCGCATGCGTGAGAAACAATCTCTTTTCAGCTCGAGTCATCGCTACATAACAGAGCCGGCGCTCCTCTTCGAGTCCTTCCGGAGAAGCGTCTCCAGACAGAATTGGGAATAATCCTTCTTCAAGACCCGTCACAAAAACCGCCGGGAATTCAAGCCCCTTCGCCAAGTGTACCGTCATCAGCGTCACCGCGGGCTGATTCTCATCATAACCATCAGCCCCGGACTGCAGCGCAACCTCTTCGAGGAAACGCGTCAGATCGGCGTCTTCCCCGTGCGCTTCTTCAAATTCCTTCAGCGCGTTAAGCAGTTCCTGCATGTTGCCGAGACGGCTGGCTGCCTCAGGGTCGGTTTCGACCGCATCCTCGACCCAGGACCAATATCCGCTTCTCTGCATCGCCGCATGCATCGCATCACTCGGAGGAAGCGATTTCAAATCTTCTTCCAGCTTATTGAGCAGATGCCCTAACTCACGCGCTCCGCGACGCGCCGCGGAAGAAAGTGTCGCCATCACGTCTTCCCGGGACAGGGCATCCCGCAGTGAGATCTCTTGGAGCCGCGCAAACTTCTTGAGCGCCTCTTCAGCAGCTTTTCCGATTCCACGCGTAGGGACATTTAACACGCGCGAAAGAGAGATTGAATCCGAAGCATTGAGCGCGGCTCGCGCGTAGGCGAGGACGTCTTTAATTTCCTTTCGCTCGTAGAATCGAACCGAACCAAGAACACGATACGGGAGCTGAGCCAAGCTCATTGCCTCTTCAAACGAGCGACTCTGCGCATTGGTCCGATAAAATACGGCGATATCCTTAAGGGAAGCCCCCTGGTCGGCCAACTCAACGACCCGACGCACAACGTACTTCGCCTCGTCGCGCTCATCGGAAAGTTCTTCGACTTCGACCGGATCGCCGTCGGGTTCGTTGGTCCACAATTTTTTCTTATGCCGTTTCTTGTTGTTATGGATTACAGCACCTGCGGCATTGAGAATATTCGGGGTCGAGCGATAGTTCTGCTCAAGCTTAATGGTCTTGGCGTTTTTAAAGTCGGTTTCAAACTCCAGGATGTTCCGGATATGCGCGCCGCGCCAGGCGTAAATGGATTGATCGGGATCTCCAACGACGCAGAGATTCCGGTGCCGGGCCGCGAGCGTCTTTGTGATCATGTATTGCGCGTGATTCGTATCTTGGTACTCATCAACGAGGACTTCCTCAAACAGCTTCTGATAATAGTCCCGAACCTCGGCGTTATCCCGAAGCAAGGCGGCGGTTTTAAGCAGAAGATCCCCAAAATCGACTCCGCCGGCGGCGTCAAGCTTCTGTTGATAGCGCGTATATACCCTCGCGACCGTTTGGCGGAAGGGTTCTTCGCGGGTCATGGAGTGAATCGCGTAGGATTCGGGATCGAGCAAATCGTCCTTTGCGCGCGAAATGACGCTCACATAGAGGCGGGCTTTATTTTTTTCATTGGCAAGCCCCAATTCTTTCAACGTCTCGACTATAATCCGTTTCTGGTCCGTAGAATCAAACACCGTGAAATTGGGATTTAATTTTGCAGCCTCGGCATGACGGCGCAAAAGACGGGCCGCAAACGCATGGAAGGTATGCGCCCAAATACTTGAGGCCTGTCCGGGCACCAGATTTTCGATGCGCTTTCGCATCTCATCGGCCGCCTTGTTGGTAAATGTCACTGCGAGAATGCGCTTGGGCGAAACTCCCCCGGCAATCAGCGAGGCAATCCGATGGACAATAACGCGCGTTTTTCCGGTTCCCGCGCCCGCGATGATAAGCAACGGCCCGCCGCGATGCTCAACGGCTTGCTGCTGCTCGGGATTGAGGCCGGTTCCGACGGAGGATGGCATATCAACTTCATTTTACCAGATGAAGCACGGAGTCGCCATCACGATATTAGTAGGAAAAGAAAGAATTATTTAAAAAGTTTGCCGATAAAATGGCCAAGCAGGCCGCCGACCACCGCCCCGAGGAGCGCGCCGACAGGACCGCCGAGAAATCCGCCGACGATCGATCCGGCCGAAGCCCCGATCGCCGCCCCATAATCGCCCTTCGCGTAGAGATAAGAAACACCCAAACCAATCCCCGCACCGCCGAGCGCGCCCATCAATCCATAAGACAAAGCGCCCTGTAATCCTCCAAGCGCGGCCCCAGCGGCATAGTGCGCCCATTTAGGAATCCTGCTCTTTTTCTTTCCTTCTTCGGAGGCCGGAACCTGGGGGCCCGGAACGGTAACCGCCTGACCGCTGGCAACTTCTTTGACAGTAAGACCATTGCCCTGATAAGAGACTTTTCCCGCCACGACAGGAGTCACCCGATCGCGCCCATCAAAGGCCGAGCGCGCGTGCGCCTTCGACCCTTCAGCGGTGTGGGCGGTGATGCCCGCTTGCGTATTTAAATTAGCCGCGTTCGCCCTCCCCATAACGGGCCCATCGGCATGGGAGGCCGAAGAAACCAACATCATGAGGAGGGCAAATACGGATATGCGTGTCATCCTCAATAAGATGCCCGCAAAACGGGAACAGCCCCTGGGCAGTTGGGACCGACTGCCAATAGGCCTTATGGAATTTACTCTTTCTTAAACATCGGGGCGAGCGGGGAATACGACGGCGCGCCGGGGTATATCGGGTTGTGGATGTAGCCGTGAACCCATTTCCGTTCGACGCGGATCCATTGCTCACTGAAGGTAAAAATCATCGGCAAATTCTTGGCCCAGAGACGTCTAATTTGGCCGTAAAGCTCGAGGCGGGTTTTCATATCCGGTTCCCGCTTCGCCTGATCGATCAGTCCATCCATCTCCGATTTTTCGAAGCCGAGCATTTTTCCCGCATACCCGTCTGAATGAAGCAATGGTCCCGCCATATTATGCGGATCAGCATAATCCGCCCTCCATCCCCCAAAAAGAATCGGGAGGGTTCTCTTCTTGCGATGCTCAGCAATCGCCGCCCAAGGAAGCCCGCGAACTTCAATCTTGAATTTCGAATTAACTTTTCGAAAGGCCGATGAAATCTGATTAGCAATCACCTGCTGGGAGGGAGCAGACAAAGGGTAGACGAGGATCATGGAAAAACCGTACTCCCATAACCTGCCGCCCAACGCCTGACGCAGGAGCTCTTCCGCTTTTTCAGGATTATAGCGGTACGGCGCAGGTTGATTGGAATATCCAATCATTCCCCGGGGAATAAAACC
>JBFIEP010000212.1:0-5361 GCA_041603335.1 Elusimicrobiota bacterium
GATGAGTTGACGGCGGCGGGGATCCACCTTAATCGTCGCCAGGCCTTCAACATCATCCTCGGACACTCCCTCATCATCGGCCTCGATGGGCACAAGGTCCATGCCGCAGATCGCGCATTCACCCGGCTCATCCTTTATATAGGTGGGATGCATCGGGCAGTGGTACTTGGAAACCTTCGCTTCGGGCATTGATGCCGTCTGTTCATGCCTCGAACAGGCCGTAATCACAAGGGGCAGTATTAACACCAGACCTAAAATTATTTTTTTCATAGCGGGCCTCCGATGACGCGTTCCAACCGCGCATCTATTTTCCAGTACATTGATTTATGCATCGCATGACCGAGTTCTGATTTAAGCAGCGCACGCTCGGCGTCTAAAAGTTCAACAAATGAAGCGGTATTGGCTTCATAGCTGCTAAGCGTGGCCTTCACTGCCGAGCGCACTTGGGGAAGCACGGTCTCTTCATCGACCTTGGTAAGTTTGAGAAAGGTCTCGGATTGGATCACGAGAGAATCGACTTGGGCAAGAGTGTCCTTTTCCATGGATTCGATATCATAAGCGGCGGCACGACGCTTTGCCTGAGAGCGTTCCAACCCCGCTCGATTGACTCCCATCCAAAGAGGGAGGCTTAATCCCGCCATTAGACCGTGGGCGTCTTTGCCGTCGAAGGTTGAGTTCGTGGTTCCCGCTCCGATCGCGGTATACTCGTAACCGATGGAAAAGTCGGGGAAGAATCGTTTAAGTGCGAGTTTCTTTTCCGCTTCGCTCGCATCTTTCATCGCCCGGAGGGCTCGGAGTTCCGGCCGGTGTGCTTTAGCTTTCGCGGCTAGATCCTGGAAGCTCCATTTCTTTTTTGGCACCAGGCCCTGACCGGGATCAGCAATTTCACTGCCGGGCTCACGTCCGAGCATGGCTCGAATACCGGATTTCACTCGACGGGCACGCTGGGTGACGATGAAAACTTCGTTTTTCATGCGTGACAATTCCGCCTCGGAGCGAAACACCATCGCTTGGGGTCCTTTGCCTACCGAATATTTTTTCTCGGCGACACGCGAGAAATGGCGAAGCAATTCCACTTGCTCCGCGAGGATCTTCTCCGCTTCTTTTAGAAAGACGAGATCGTAAAATGCCGCGGTCAGATTGGCCCTGACCTCAAGAACCTTCGCGCGATACGCGGCCTCAGCCGCACCCGAACGACCTGAAGCAGCTTCCGAACGTAATCCGCGCTTTCCCCAAAATGGAATTTTCTGGCTGAACCCCGCCTTTCCCTTCATCGGCCCGGCCCGGGTTTCCAACTCCTCGGCCATAATCGCGACCTTTAAAGCTGGATCCGGAAATGCCCCGGCTATTTTCGCATCCGTTTTTGATGCGATCCATTGTTCAAGACGGGAGCGTACCGCAGGGTTGTTCTCCTCGGCCTCTTTGAGGAGCGGCTCCAAAGTCAGCACCTCCGCCGAAGCGGCAAAAGCTGAGTTCGGGATAATGGACAGCACTACCCATAGGATGGTTATCTTCATAAAACGTCTCTCTTAACAACTGATTAGGGTGCTCCAATAATGGAGCGGCCGTAGACGGCCAAACAACTCTAGGCGGGTTAGACGGCAGGAGGGGCGCGCAGGGACGGAGGAGAGAAAGGCGGCGAACGATGAATCGGTGGGGCTCGCGATGAAAGAACGACTGTACCCTCAAGCGTCTTGACGATTCGCACAGGAATCGAAGCGATCACGACGACAGCATCATCGTCGGAATGATCGATTCCCGATACGGCCGCGGTCGGAACATAGGCACAGCAATTAGGACCGCTCGATTCCTCTTCTTCCGGCGCACCGCCGGGACAACACGAGTGCGCCGACTGCTGATCCAGTTGGGCTTGAGAGGGCGCCATTTCCATACCCATTCCGACGCAGAAAAACGCGCCGGAAAGCAGGGACCCTGTCATGATTAAACGTATCGCCTTCATCTTCATTGAGTATAGCCTAGAGCCATTACGTACACAAGTCATGGAAGCAACAAATTTTCCCTCACTCATACCGTGCCCCCCTGAAACCCTTTAAGCCTTAAGGCATTTGTCACCACGGAGACCGAGCTCAACGCCATGGCCGCCGCAGCAAACATAGGATTGAGCAGCGGCCCGCCAAAGAGCGTTAAAACCCCCGCCGCGACGGGAATTCCCGCCGCGTTGTAGGCAAAGGCCCAAAAGAGATTCTGACGAATCGTGCGCAGGGTCGCCCGGCTAAGCGCCACCGCATCCACAACCCCGGTCAGATGCTCCCGCATTAATACAATATCAGCCGACTCAATGGCGATATCGGTTCCGCCTCCGACCGCAACACCGACATCGGCCTGAGCCAGCGCCGGCGCATCATTGATCCCGTCTCCAATCATCGCGACGACACGCCCTTCGGATTGAATCTTCTTGATCACGTCGGCTTTATCAGCGGGCAGAACCTCCGCAATCACCCGGGATACCCCGACCTCTCTTGCAACGGATTCAGCCGTACCCTGGCGGTCCCCGGTTAACATAACCGTCTCGATTCCAAGTTTTGCCAACTGCGAAACAACCTCGCCGCTCTCCGGCCGCGGAAGGTCTGCAACCGCAATCACGCCTGCGAATTTCCCTTCGACCGCGACAAGAACGATGGTCTTGCCCTCTTTTTCAAGAGCGTCCCTTTGATGGTCCCCGATAAAACGGCGGCTGCCGATCGAGATTTTTTTCC
Organism: Elusimicrobiota bacterium; assembly: GCA_041603335.1. Classification (GTDB taxonomy): domain Bacteria; phylum Elusimicrobiota; class Elusimicrobia; order UBA1565; family UBA1565; genus UBA1565. The sequence continues at coordinate 2,718 of JBFIEP010000212.1, forward strand.
CGTCCACAACCGCCTCGACCCCATTCCCGGAGAGGGCTTCGAATTTCTCGAAGGGTTTAATTTCCAGCCCGCGCCGCCGCGCTTCTGAAACGACGGCCCAAGCTAACGGATGTTCAGATCCGGCCTCCGCTGCGGCCGCGAGCGACAATAATTCTTCTTCGGAGATTTCCGCTTCCGGGAGAACATCGGTCACAACCGGCTTTCCCTCTGTCAGCGTTCCGGTCTTATCGAAGACCACCGTGTCGACGCGCCCCGCCGTTTCAAGGGCTTCGCCCCCCTTAATGAGGATTCCCAACGATGCTCCGCGCCCGGTTCCAACCATGATCGCTGTCGGTGTTGCCAGTCCTAACGCGCACGGACATGCGATAACGAGCACGCAAACGACAATCGAAACCACTTCGGCGGCAGGAGCCCCGGAAAGCGTCCAGGCAACGCCCGCAATTAATGCGATTGCAAATACCGCCGGGACAAAAACAGCCGCGACCTGATCGGCAATGCGGGCGATGGGAGCCTTCGAGCCTTGAGCCGACTCGACCATCCGAGCGATGCGTGCGAGAACCGTATCGCCGCCTACGGCAACGGCCTTTATCCGGACCGCGCCCTGCTGATTGAGCGTCGCTCCAGTCACCGTGTCGCCGACTTTCTTATCAACCGGAAGCGGCTCGCCGGTAAGCATCGACTCGTCTACCGCAGTTTCCCCCTCGACGATTTCCCCGTCGACAGGAAACTTTCCCCCGGGCCGCACCGCGAGGATATCACCCCGTACGACGTCGGCAAGCGGAATCTCTTTTTCAATGCCGTCTCGAAGCAAGAATGCAGTCGCGGGACGAAGATCCATTAACCTGCGCACAGCATCGGATGCCCGCCCCTTGCTCAAGGCTTCCAGATAACGGCCAACTAATACCAGGGTGATAATCACGCCCGCAGTTTCAAAATAGAGGTGATCGGCCGCCCCCGCGTCACCGGTCCAAAGGCGAACCGTATTCCACATGCTATAGAGGAATGCTGCGGTGCATCCCGTCGCGATTAGGGAATCCATATTTGCAGAGAGGCGGATTAAGCCCAAAAACCCGCGGGAAAAAAATTCCCTGCCGACATAAATCACAGGCACCGTTAGAAACAACTGAAAAAGAGCACTGCGCAACGGGGCTCCCGACATCATCTCCGACATCGCCAGAACGGCCAAGGGAAGAGTGAAAAGCGAAGCAATAACGGCCTTACGCCCCTCCCCCCCATCTTCGGCTGCTTCCATCGGTTCAAGAAGTTCATACCCGGCATCATGCACGGCTTTCAGCAGGACATCGCTGGTAACGGAATCCGAATCAAATGAAACGAAAGCCGTTTTCGTCGCGAGATTCACGCTCGCTTTCCTCACTCCCGGAACACCCGAGAGCGCCTCTTCCACGTGGCTTACGCAGGATGCGCAGCTCAGACCTTCTACTCGGTACGTTTTCTCCGCCGCCGTTTTCATCTTCCGGTTAGTCCCACCGCTTAAGAAGGGTGGTCAACTCCTCTATCTTCGTATCGATATTATTCGGGTCCTTACTTGAAACAGCTCCCGCGACGCAGCCCCGAACATGGCCTTCTAAAATGTCCAATCCGACCTGCTTCAAAGCGGCGCGCACGGCCTTAACCTGCTGAAGGATATCAACGCAGTACCGCTCATCCTCAATCATCGCCTTAATGCCGCGTACCTGCCCCTCGATACGGTTTATCCGTTTTATCTTTGCATGGTGCTTGGTCATGATATGAGCCCTCCCATATACTCTACAGGGGTATAGTATATGTGTCAAGACCTAATTCCCCTGGTATTAGTCCTATTTCCGTAGGCCCCTTACCGCGGGAAATCCTCCCCACTTGGGCCACGAATTCTCAACATATTGACGGTATCCTATCGGCGTGAGTCTGAATCTCTTAACGTCCGACACCGCAGGACCTGTGGTATAATATGGAACCCACGATGGAACGTCCTTCTCGAACCACCGCGGTCTGGCTGCTTCTCTTCTCGCTTTCGATCTCGCTTGTCGCCGCATCCGCCCAGACTTTCAAGCCCGTCCCCTCAGGCGCCGCCCTTGGCCGCCTGAATTCCATGTCGCATAGGGTCAATCCGGCGCTGCCGACGAAACCCAAAATCGTTCTCGTTCCGAGAATTCTTAAAGATACACGCCATCCCCTCGTAGTAGAGCCGCCCAAAGCCAACGCCGCCTTTCGGCGCACCTTCCGGCGGCTTATGCGCAATTTGAAGAAAACGGATCAGTACGATGAGATCATCCTTCGCCATGCACGCGCCCGGGGCCTGGACCCCCGTTTGCTGAAAGCGGTTATCGCGGCGGAATCGGAATTTACCCATAATGCCCGCTCCCCCGCGGGGGCTCGCGGGCTTATGCAGCTCATGCCGCGTACTGCGGAATCAGTCGGCGTTTCGCGGCGTGTTCTCGATCACCCCGAACGCAATGTCGAGGCCGGTGCAGCCTATCTGGAGCATCTCTTCTCACGAATTTTCAAACGCTACAAACTCAAAGGCGTACCGTACAAAAACGCTCCCCTATGGGTTGTCCAGCGCGTGATCGCGTCCTACCACGCGGGACCCAAGTTTCTCACCCGCGACCGCTGGTTCCGCTCCACACGCGCGTACGTCAAGAAA
>JBFIEP010000213.1:0-5361 GCA_041603335.1 Elusimicrobiota bacterium
ATGTTCAAAGCTGTACGCTGAGCAATACGATGAGGCACAAGCGGGTGCTATGGAATTTATTTCGCGCGTAGAATCGGGAAAGTATCCCGCTCTTGAAAAAGCGAAGGGGTTTGTTATTCTGGGACATTCTCAATGGTTTCTGGGCAAGCCTCATAAAGCCTTGGCGGCCTTTCGCTCGGCTGCCGTCATTAAGTTGAAGGGCCGGTTGAGCCGTTATGCCGTTGCCAGTTTGATTCGAGCCGGCAATCTCTTGGATACACTGGGTAAACGCGAGGATGCGAAGCTGCTCTATGCGCAGGCAAAAAAACAGCCGGATCACTGGGGATTTAGGCGTGAGGCTTCCAAATACCTATCGAAGCCGTTTATCCTCCCATCCCTGCCGTTTGAAATCACACCGCGTTCTAAATAGTTCTATACTATTGCCGATGATTGGAAAGGGTGATGACCGGGGACGTTGGTTCTTAGTCGCTATTGCGGGTTTTGCGTTCGCGGCGGAGGCTGCCGCGAGATTAACGAGCTGGCCGCGCGATACGGTTCAAACCTATTTGGTGATTGCCCTGTTTCCCGTTGCTTTCTGGAGTTTTTGGTCTCTCCGCGACGAAAAGGGCGCACCCCCCGCAGAAACACCCCCGGATGCGGCCCCCTCCGAGCCGGCCTCTTCTACAGAGGTTTAAGCCCCTTACCCTCCGCCCTGGCAGACGTTCCGTTCCCGAGCTATCCTTAGCGGGATGCGGTGTTTATCTCTTAGTCTGGCACTCCTTGTGGGAGCCGGGGACGTTTTTGCTGTCTATGCGGCCTCTGCTGCAGATGATGAGTTATCCGCCCATGATTTTTTAAAACGCGGAATACGCAATAGAATGCGGGGTAAATACACCGCGGCGATTTACGATCTTACCGAGGCGATCCGTCTTGACGAGGATATTCCCGGCCTGCACATGGCTCGGGGAATGGCTTATCTCGATCGGGCGATGCGGGACGACCGTTGGGATACCCTCCGCCGAGCCGAAGAGGATTTCGAAAGGGCCGTCTATGCCGATGTCAATAACGGCCGCGCATACGCGTTGCGCGGGTTTGTCCGCTCCATTCGGGGAAATCAGCGGGGCATCGGCGATATCAGGCAGGCCCAGCAGATTGATTCCGCTCTGCCTCCGGAAGGATTCGCGGCGTTGGGTGTTTTCGCGATGGACGCCCGGGCGTGGGCTCAGGCCCGGGCATTTTTTAATAAGGGACTTTCGTTGGTCGCCCCCGGCTTCCCGATTCGCGGCTTCATTAAGGGAAAACTGCAGGAGGTCCAGCTCCGCGAAAGAAAGCGAATTTCGACGTCCCTGACAAAGCGTCGGGACGTGGAGACAATCAGTGCGGACCAGGAATTAAGAGAACTTCTTCTTACGCTGCTGGACGGCGATCCCGCTGAGCGGGAGGAAGCGGCAAAGGCACTCGGTTTCACCGGAAATGTTAATGCGGTGGGGGGGCTCATTGGTGCGCTTCAGGATCCCGTCGTTCGAGTAAGGGCACAGGCGGCGGCTTCACTCGGAGTGATCGGCTCTCCCAAGGGTACGAAGGCGCTCCTGGCATTGATTACGGCGGAGGACCGTCGTTTTCGAGGGGTCGTGGTCCGCGCGTTGGGGGAAATCGGTTCAGAGCGGGCTAGGAAACCGCTGACGGCCCGCCTGAAAAAAGAAAAAGAAAAGGTCATCCGGAACGAAATCCGCGTCGCCATCAAAAAAATTGAGGACGCAGCATTTACGATGAAGATGGACCTCGAGTATATGCTCGAGGAGCTTTCTGTGACGTTGGAATAGCCGTCTTGTTAAACCGGGGCGGTTTCGTAGACGGCGGCGCCAGCCGCTGGAGAACACGCGTAAGCGCGGAATTCCTTAATCAGCTTTTGGGTCAGCGGCCCGGGCTTGCCGTCAGCGATGATTCGGCCGTTCACCTCGACAACACCGATGATCTCGGCGCCTGTTCCAGTGACAAATACTTCTTCGGCCCGGTACATTTGCGGGACCGTGAATATTTGTTCGACGACCTTGAGGCCGAGTTTCCTTTCAGCGAGGAGCATCGCGGCGTTGCGCGTGATCCCCTCGAGGATGCCGACATGGACAGGGGGCGTGTAGACGGTGCCCTTTCGAATCGCAAAGATGTTGTCTCCCGAACACTCGGCTACGTAGCCGTCGCGGTTAAGCAGGATTGCTTCGTCGCAATCCGCGCGGCTGGCTTCAGCACGGGCCAGGATGTTATTGAGGTAGTTCAGGGACTTAATTGCGGGGCTGAGTGTATCCGGCGGGACGCGTCGGAGATGGGAAACGATGAGTTTCATACCCCGGTTGTAAACTTCTTCGGGGAAAAGTTGGATTTTGTCGGCGATAATGATGATGCTCGCCTTGGGGCATTTGCGCATATCGAGGCCAAGATCACCCTTGCCGCGGGTAACAAGAACCCGGATGTAGGAGTCCTTGAGTCCATTGGTGCGGACTGCGTCGCAAATTCTTTCCGCCATCTCCTCGGGTTTCATTGGGATGTTGAGGAGAATGGCCTTGGCCGAGGCGTAAAGACGGTCGACGTGCTCTTCCAGCTGGAAAACATAGCCGTTGTAGGAGCGAATGCCTTCAAAAACCCCGTCCCCGTAAAGGAGCCCGTGGTCGAAGACCGAGATTTTTGCGTCTTCCTTGTCTAAGTATTCGCCGTCAATCCAAATCTTCATAATTGCACCCCGCTATTGCGTCAAATTTATAATGCGGCCGTCCCGTAGCATGACGGGGCGTGAGGCGTATTCGGCCGCGTGTTCGTTGTGGGTGACCATCACGACCGCCACCGGCAACGAGTCTGTCAACTCCTTCATTTTACCAAAAACAAGCTCGGCATTGGGCCTGTCAAGGTTGCCGGTCGGCTCATCGGCCAGTAAAACCGCCGGGTCGTTAATCAGGGCCCGGGCGATCGCTGTCCGCTGTTTTTCACCTCCTGAAAGGCCGGTCGGAAGGCGGTCTGAAAGAGACTCAATTCCAAGCATCTTCAGTAATTTAAAGGCTTTTTCTTCTGCAGAGTCCAACGGTTGTCCTCCGATTCGGGCCGGCATTAATACGTTTTCGAGGACGGAAAATTCCGGTAAAAGTGAGTCGAATTGGAGAACGAACCCTATTTTGTTGTTTCGGACGTGAGCCCGCTCATTTTCGGAGAAGGCGGCCGCATCACGTCCGGCAACCGAAAATGTGCCCCCGGTGGGTCGATCCAGCAATCCAAGAATATTCAGGAGGGTCGATTTTCCGGTCCCGCTTGGTCCAAGAACAGTCAAAAAGTCCCCGGGGTACACCTCTAGATCGACGTTTTTTAGGACTTCAAAGGGTTTGCCCGCCTGATCGTAGGATTTTTTCAGGCCTGAGACCGTGAGAACAGGAATGCGATCAGCCATAGTGGATCGCCTCAATGGGATCGACCTTGGAGGTCTTGTAGGCCGGGTAAATGGTCGAGAGAACCGCGAGTACCAGCCCGCAGGCGATCACCCCGAGCACATCCATGAGTTCCACCGATACCGGGACGCGGGAGAGGTAGTAGATGTCGGGGGGGAGCTCAACGATGGGATACCGTTCGATTACCCAGCAAAGAACCAAGCCGAGCAGAATCCCGAGAAATACGCCGAAGCTCCCGATTAATCCACCGACCCAGAGGAAAATACGCTGGATTTGCCCCGGGGTGGCGCCCATTGCTTTGAGGAGGCCGATATCCCGCAGCTTTTCAGTCGCCATCAGAACAAGGTTTGAAGCGATATTAAAGGAAGCCACCAGGATGATGAGTGCAAGGATGATGAACATGACGGCCTTTTCCAGTTTGAGCGCCGCAAACAGGGTCCGGTTCATATCGGTAAATGAGCGAACGGTAAAATCCCAGCCAAGGTCTTTCTGCAGCGACGCGGCAATTGCATCGGCCTTGTCCAGGTCCGAGACCTTCGCTTGAAGTCCCGATAGTCCGCCGGGGGTTTGGAAGAAGTCCGCGACAGGAGCTATTTCCGAATAGCCGGCCGCGCTGTCGTACTCGTAGTAGCCCGTGTGGAGCGTTCCGACAACATTGAATCGCTTCATCGCGGGAATCATCCCCATGGGCGATGAGAGGCTCTGTGGAGAGATCAAGATGACTTCGTCACCGATCCATGCCCCGAGGCTTTTAGCGAGTTCTTCGCCAAGGATAATACCAGGAATGGGTTTGCCGCCTTTTTTAGACGGTTTTGATTTGAGGTCGGCCCATTCCCCGGCGGTCAGGGAGCTTGAGAGATCGTTGACGGTGAATTCCTGCCGTGGATCGATTCCTTTTAACACAATTCCGGTTGACCGTTCCCCGAAGGTTATGATGCCTTGTCCCATCGCAAACGGGGAAGTTCCGATAATGTCGCCCTCTCGATTGATCGCTTCGCGCAGGCGCGTCTCACGTTCGGGACTCATACGGGCGTAGATGGTCAGATGGGACTGGGCCCCTACGATCTTTTTTTGGATATCGGCCTGAAAACCGTTCATCACCGATAAGGTTGTGAGTAGGGCCGCGACCCCGATGGCAACTCCGGCGACCCCGATAACGGTCGTGATCATCGTGAAAAGGCCTCTCCGTTTGGTGCGGAGATAGCGGAGTGCGATGAAGAGGGTGAAGGGCATAATTAAATGAAGATTATCATTTGTCAGCGGCCGGATGGACCGGTGCGATATTAGGAGGGCCTATGATTATTATAGGATTCGCGCCAGCAGTGTCTAACCCATACGATTTGGTCATTATTGGAGCAGGAATTACCGGTCTCGGGCTCTTTACACGGGCGGCGCGAGAGGGGATTTCTGTCCTCTTATTGGACCGGGGTCGTATCGGGGGCGCCACGACCGCCGTGACAAGCGGACTGTTTCACGGTGGTTTGCGCTATCTTCCCTATGACGTTCCGACTTCATTGTTGATGGGGCGTGAAGTCGGAAATTTATGCCGCGATTATAAAGATCTTGTCCATCGGGATGTATTTTTGTGGCCTGTCTATCCCGGTCACCTCTACGGAATGGAGACCGTTGAGGCGCTGCTTGAACATTATGACGCGATGCGCGATCTTCGGGATGGTCGCCTTCATGTACGCCTATCGTCGCGTGAAGCCCTTGAAGTAGAACCTGCGCTTGAGCCTGCCGGACTCAAGGGTGTCTTGTGTTTTGACGAATGGCGCGTCGATGTCCCCGAGCTTGTGAAACGCCTGGTTGAAGAAGCGCAGGGCGACGGCGGAAAATTGCGTATGGGTGAACGCGTTGTGGGATTTGAGAGATCCGGGAAGAGCCTTGGCGCGGTTCGGGTTGTCGACTCGTCCGGTCGGACAGACCGGATCAAAGCACGGGTTTTTGTGAATGC
>JBFIEP010000214.1:0-5331 GCA_041603335.1 Elusimicrobiota bacterium
CCCGGCACCGGCGATGTCCAGTTAAGCCTATGCCAAGCCGTCCCGCTTGTGGGTTCGGTCATCGTCACAACCCCGCAGTCGGTAGCCCTCTCCGACGTAAGAAAAGCGATTGCCATGTTTAAGAAACTGAATGTTCCGATTCTCGGCCTCATCGAAAACATGAGTGAATTCATTTGCCCGCATTGCAAAGAAGGCACACCGATTTTTGCCAAAGCCGGAGCGAAGGCTCTTGCCGACGAGCACCGCATCCCGTTTCTCGGTGAAGTTCCCTTGGACCCCGAAGTCTGTATCGCTGCGGAGGAAGGCACGCCTGCGATCCTTAGGAACGCCGCGAGTCCAACGACGACGGCTCTCCGCTTGGTATCGCGACTTATCGCAGCCCAGGTTAGCCTTCAAAATCACAACCGAAAAGCTCTCAAGGTCGACCTCGTCGCCCAATAAATGGCCGGCAACCTCCGCGCCCTTATCGCAGAATTCTTCGGCACCTTCACCTGGGTGTTCCTAGCGGCGGGGGTCGTCTGTTCGGATGCGAGTCTAGGGGGAACCATCGGACCGACGGGCATCGCTTTGGGCGTCGGACTCACGGTTGCCGCGGTTTTTGGAATTTTCGGCCCCGCCGCGAGAGGACAATTTAATCCCGCATTCACGCTCGGTCTCGTCGCAACCCGCCGCCTCGATATCGTACAGGGCGTACTTTGCCTCGTTTGCCAACTGCTCGGTGCCGCACTCGCCGGACTGTTTCTCGCAAAGGCTTTTGCACACGCCCCGATCATTGCCGAGTCTCCCTATCTCGGAACGCCGATGCCCGAAGGGGTCGGATACCGCGGTGCCTCCCTGCTCGAAGCGGTAACAACCATGCTGCTTGCCATGGCGGTCTATTCTCCGAGTTCCTCGGGACAAAATGGCCGAGCGGCATCGATCTTCGGCGCCATCGCGGCTGGAGCCGTCGCAGCTGCAGCCACTCTCGTCATCGGGCCTTTAACCGGAGCGGCGCTAAATCCCGCCCGCGCCTTTGGACCGGCTCTTGCAACCGGATTCTGGCACCAACACTACATTTACTGGGCAGGCCCGCTGGCAGGAGGAGCTGCCGGAATGGGGATCTCCCGCCTGTTGTTCGAACACCAAAAAATTTAGGAGGATAACTAATATGAATGAACTAAAAATTGAAGCCGCTTCCATTAAAGATTTCGATCAAGGCGACGCACCGCTGGGACTCTTTGCGTTCCAAGACTCGGGGGTTGCCGCGTCTTTCCTATCGGCAAAGGCCAAGAAGGACATCAGCGAGGCCCTCAAGGACGACGGATTCGAAGGAAAATCCGGCGAAAAAGCCTCATTCCGCGCCTCCGACGGAAATGTCTCGCGCCGCTTCCTCGTCGTCGGGTTGGGCAAGAAAAAGGGCTTCACCGCGGACTGCCAGAGAAAAGCCGCCAGCGCTCTTTACGGAATGGCCCGCAAGCGCTTCGAGACGCTCTGGATTTCAGTGCCCGGGGATATCCAAGCCGCAGCCGAAGGATTTTTTCTCTCGGCCCACGTCTACCCCCGTTATAAAGAACCCTGCAAAGACACTAAGCTTGCAGCGGTCAACCTGATTACGCAAAAGGCCGGAGAGAAAAAGAAGGCTCAGGCGTCTTTGGACCGAGCCGCCCTTTTCTCGGAAGCGGTTTGCTGGACGCGCGATCTGGTCAATGAGGGGCCCTCAGACCAAAGTCCCGAGTCGCTCACGAATACCGCTAAGAAATACATCAAAGACGGGGTGACGCTTAAAATCATCGATAAGAAACAGGCCCAAAAACTGGGAATGGGTTCCTACCTCTCCGTAGCCCGCGGTTCGGACGCACCTCCTTACTTTCTCCACTTCACGTACAAACCGAAGGGGAAGGCAAAGAAAAAAATCGCGCTCGTGGGGAAAGGAGTCACATTTGATTCCGGCGGCCTATCCCTTAAGCCTCCAGGCGCGATGGAAACGATGAAATGCGACATGGCGGGTGCAGGAACGGTCCTTGGCGTCATGCGTGTTGTATCCCGCCTCAAGGTAAAGGCGGAAGTGCACGGCATTACCCCGCTTACCTACAACATGCCCGGCCCCGATGCGATTAAACCGGGTGATATTGTTAAGGCATCCAACGGCAAGACCATCGAGATTCTCAACACCGATGCCGAAGGAAGACTTATCCTCGCCGATGCTCTCGTCTACGCATCAAAACTTAAATTCGATGTCATCATGGACTTGGCGACGTTGACGGGCGCCGCCGTTGTAGCGCTCGGCAGCGATGTCACCGCCGCCATGACTAACGACAAGGCTGCACTGCAGAAGCTTCTTGCGGTCTCGAAAAAGACCCAGGAAATGGTTTGGGAACTTCCCTTGGTCCCCGGCTACAAAAAGCAGATTAAGAGCAAGGTCGCCAACATCAAGAATATCGGCAACCGGGGCGAAGCCGGAACGATCACTGCCGGTTTATTCCTTCAGGAATTCGTCGATTCAAAATCGTGGATTCATCTCGACATAGCGGGACCGGCGTGGACCGATGGGGCTCAGGCCTATTGCCCTCCCGGCGGAACCGGCGCGATGGTGCGCACGCTACTTGAGTATCTAAGCACGCTGTGAGCGAATCTTCGGATATGCCCATCGCGGACCATGTCCGCGACATGATCATCGCGCTGGGGGAAGACCCTAAACGGGAAGGACTTCAAAAAACCCCCCAGCGCGTTGAGAAGGCCTATAAAGAACTCACCGCCGGGTACGATGTCGACATCGATGCGCTCATCAACGAAGCCATGTTTGACGTCGAATATTCCGAGATGGTTCTGGTGAAGGACATCACCTTCTACTCGCTGTGCGAGCACCATCTGCTTCCATTCTTCGGCCGCGCGACGGTCGCCTACATCCCGAATAACCGGGTCGTAGGCCTTTCGAAGATTCCAAAAATCGTAAATGTCTTCGCACGGCGGCTGCAGGTTCAGGAACGCATGACCCAACAAATCGCCCAAACCCTGGAAGACAAACTGAACCCGAAGGGCGTCGGCGTGATTATTAAAGCCCGTCATATGTGCATGGAGATGCGGGGGGCGCAAAGTGAACACTCCCCGACGGTTACAAGCGCCATGCTTGGCATCTTCCGTGAAGACGCACGAACCCGCGACGAATTTTTGACTCTCGCTAACCACTAAGGAGAAACCCTATGTCGAACCCGCTTAAGGACCTGGCTCAATTCGGACAGAGCCCATGGATGGATTTCATTAGCCGCCCCATGCTCGAATCGGGGGAACTTGCGAAACTACTGGCGGAAGACGGGGTAAAGGGAGTCACCTCCAATCCCTCGATTTTTGATAAAGCAATTTCCGGGGGGTCGGACTACGACACGGGGATCAAGGCCGCACTCGACGCCGGCATCTCCGACCCTGAAGCGGTGTTTGAACGCCTCGCGATCAAGGACATCCAAGAGGCCTGCGACGTCCTCAAACCGGTTTACGATGAAACCGACGGCGTCGATGGATACGTCAGTCTAGAGGTCGCTCCGACGCTCGCCTACGACACGGAAGGGACCGCCGCCGCCGCGGAACGTCTTTTCGCCGCCGTTGACCGCACAAACGTCATGATCAAGATTCCCGCCACGAAGCAAGGTCTTCCCGCGATAACCGCCTCCATTGCGAAAGGGATCAATGTAAACGTAACTCTCATTTTCTCATTAGAGCGGTACATGGAAGTGATGAACGCCTATCTGGCTGGACTCGAAAAACTGGCCGATACCGGCAAACCTTTAAAAGGCGTGGCCTCTGTCGCAAGCTTCTTCATCAGCCGAATCGACGCAGCGGTCGACAAACAGCTTCCGGAAGGCTCGCCTTTACGCGGAAAAATCGCAACTGCCAACGGAAAAACCGCCTATAAACTATTCCAGAAAGTATTTGCTTCCAAACGCTTTGAAACGCTTAAAAGCAACGGCGCCCGTGTACAACGGCCTCTGTGGGCTTCCACGGGAACAAAAGATCCGTCCTATCCCGACACTCTCTATGTAGACGGACTCATCGGCAAGGATACCGTCAATACCATCCCGCCGGCGACCTGGGACGCATTCCGCGACCACGGAACCGTCGCGGAAACAATCACCGCCGGAGTGGAAGAAGCCAAGCAGCAGCTTGAAACCCTGCGCGAAGGCGGCATAGATTTGGACTCAGTCACATCGGAACTCGAAGAGAAAGGCGTAAAGTCCTTCGCCGATGCCTTCACCGGTCTTCTCCAACACCTCAAAGATAAAATCGAATTAATGAAGGCCCAGGGTGACCCGGGAAACGCACCCCGGGAGTCGACGCCGACTGAAGGCATCGTCTCCCGAATCTGGGCGAAAGATGCGTCTCTCTGGAAGAGCGACGAGGCCCACAAAACGATCATCGAGAACTCTTTAGGCTGGCTCGGCATTCCCGAAACAATGGCAGGCCGCATTGAAGAACTCACCCAATTCGCTAACGATGTACGCGATTTCGAAAGTGTTGTTGTTCTCGGGATGGGCGGCTCCAGCCTGGCGCCTGAAGTTTTCCGCCGGAGCTTCCCGGCAAAAGAAGGGTTCCCGACCTTGCGTGTCCTGGATTCCACCGAACCGGAAACCGTTGAAGCGGTTATCGGGGCGGCAAACCCGGAACGCACGCTTTTTATCGTTGCCAGCAAATCAGGAACCACAACCGAACCTATGCGCTTTTTTGATTACGCGTGGTCAAAAATCCCGAAAGGGGAAAACTTTGTCGCGATTACCGATCCGGGTTCACAACTGGAAACCCTCGCTCAGGAAAGAGGATTTAGAAAATGCTTCCTTAATTTCGCCGATATCGGCGGACGCTTTTCGGCCCTTTCCTACTTCGGTCTCGTTCCAGCCGCAGCCTCCGGCATCGATGTGGGCATGCTGATCGTCACCGCGAAAGCCATGGCATCGGCCTGCAAAACCGACAGCGGAGAAAATCCCGGAGTCGTTCTCGGAGAATGGCTTGCCGCCCGCCACGCAGAAGGCCGGGACAAGATCGTCTTTATCGCCGACGAAAGGATCGCCTCTCTCAGCCTCTGGCTTGAGCAGCTCATCGCCGAAAGTACAGGAAAGGAGGGCAAAGGCGTCGTTCCTATCGCGGGAGAACCCGGTGTTGACACCGCCTATTACGGAAATGACCGAGCCTTTGTACGCATTCGTCTTGGGGAGAATTCTTCCGATGGGGGACGCCTCCAAAGCCTGAAAGGAAACGATCATCCTGTTTTCGAGATTGATATGAACAGCCCCATCGCCCTTGGCGCGGAATTTTTCCGCTGGGAGTTTGCGACGGCCGTTCTTGGCCAAAAGCTGGGCATCAATC
>JBFIEP010000215.1:0-5307 GCA_041603335.1 Elusimicrobiota bacterium
AGACTAAGATTTCTAAATACAACAGCGAGCGTGATTCGGATTCTCCTGAGATCATCGTCAAACTCGGGATGCATGCAGGCCCCGCCATCGCGGTTACGATGAACGACATTCTCGACTATTTCGGCACGACCGTTAATACCGCGGCGCGCGTCCAAGGCAAAAGCGAGGGCGGAGACATTGTCATAACCAAGGAAGTCCTCAACAGCCCGGGAGTCCGTGACCGCCTCGAACGCAATGGAGGGGAAATTACTGAATTTCGGGCGGGCCTCAAGGGTCTTGCACTCGACTATACCCTGTGGCGATTCCAGCCAAAATCGGCCACAATAGAGGACAGGAGCACCACCCATGGCACTCATTGAATCCATTTCTATTCCACTCGGCACGCCAATGCCCGCATTTTCTTTGCCCGATCCCGAAGGAACGATCCACGACGCCTCATCCCTCTACGGAGAAAAGGGATTGCTTGTCGCGTTTACCTGCAATCATTGCCCGTACGCGATTGCGGTATGGCCGCGACTGATTCGACACGCAAAAAATTTCAAATCCCAAGGCGTGAACACGGTTGCCGTGAACCCCAATATCCATCCCGGGTATCCCGATGACGCGCCGGATAAAATGAAGGGGAAAATCATCGAATGGGGAATTCCGTTCCCTTACCTCGTTGATGAAACCCAGCAAACAGCTAAGGACTTCAAGGCCCAATGCACTCCCGACATCTATTTATTTAACGCTGAGAAAAAGCTCGTTTATCACGGACGCATCGATGACAACTGGCAAGAGGAATCTAAGGTCAACCGCCATGAGCTCGCAGAGGCGGTCGAGGCTCTCGCAGCGGGACAAGACATCCCGGAAGAACAGCACCCCTCGATGGGCTGTTCGATAAAATGGAAATGAGGTTCTTACGATGAAAAAACCATTTATAAGCATCCTGGTCGCACTCGTTGTCATCGACGTCATCGCAATGACGATCTGGTACAAAAACAAAAATAAAGAAGAACCCAAACCGACCGTCGCTGTCGTCGAAGCCGCTGGACCTCCAACCGGCAGCTCCTCGGCGCAAAGAGAGGGAACCTCCGGGCTTCCCCCTATGCAGGAACGGACAGGCGCAAAGGATTACAGTTCTTCCCTGTACGGACCCGGCATATCACCGGGCGGATGCGCATCCTTAAACGAATGCGAGACCTATTGTCTTGAACCCGCAAACGAGATGGAATGCCTGAAATGGACCCAGGGGGACCAAGACGAAAAGAGAAAGAAACGGGAAGACAGCGACCCGGCAGGTCCGCCGATGATGATGGCAACCGGGGGACCGGGCGGGGGGACAGGAATCGAAATTACCCCTGGGGACTGCCGAGGGGCTGAATGCGCGACTTACTGTAAAAACAAATTTAACAGAGACGAGTGCATGGATTATTGCGCCAATCCCAAACACCACAGTACCTGTAAGAAATGGGGAATCGGCTCAAGTGCCATTAAGGATGTTATCGATGGAGACCTCACGAGCGGCGAAGCTGTGATCGATGAGGAATCTTTCGGTCTCCTGGAATAGGGACTTATTCTTTTAGCAGGTTGCGCGCAATCACGAGACGCTGGACCTCGCTAGTGCCTTCGTAAATTTCAGTCACTCGCGCATCGCGATAATACCGTTCGACCGGAAATTCCCGAATATAGCCGTTGCCGCCGTGGATCTGAACAGCGTCAAAGGCAACCTTGTTTGCAGCGGTTGAGGCGAAGAGCTTCGCCTGGGACGCCTCCAGGCTCGCACGGCTGCCGCCCGCAGCCATCGACGCGGCCGCACGACGGGTCAATAAACGAGCCGCTTCGATGGCGGTGGCCATATCTGCCAACTTAAATTGCGTCGCCTGAAACTTTGTGAGCGGCTTTCCAAACTGCTGGCGCTCTTTCGCATAAGAAATCGCCTCATCAAAAGCACCCTGCGCAATCCCAACCGACTGCGCGGCGATGCCGACACGACCGCTATCGAGCGCACCGAGCGCTACCTTAAAACCCTCATTTTCAGGCCCGATAAGATTCGCGGCAGGGACACGGCAATCCTGGAAAATTAATTCACAGGTCTCGGACCCCCGCACGCCCATTTTTTTCTCTTTCTTGCCTACCGTCAGCCCGGGAGTTCCTTTGTCGACCAGTAGGCACGATATCCCATAACTCTTTTTTTCCTTATCGGTTGAAACATAGACCGTAAAGACATCAGCGAATCCCGCACTCGATACCCACGCCTTCGTCCCATTGAGGACATAGTGATCACCGTCTTTTTTCGCGTCACAAACAAGGCTGCCGGCATCGGTGCCTGATCCCTGTTCCGAGAGGCTGTAGGCGCCGATCCATTCACCCGACGCTAGTTTCGGCAAATATTTTTTCTTCTGTTCTTCCGTCCCGTGCTTCAGGATCGCCCCGCACACCAAGGAATTATGAACGGTCAAGCAAATTTGAAACGCCGCGCAGGTGCGGGAGATTTCTTCCATCACACAAACATATCCGACGGGATCGAGTCCTAATCCCCCGAATTCTTCGGGGACCATGAGACCAAACAGACCCAGCTCACCCGCCTCCCGGTAAAATTCGATCGGAATCGATTCTTCTTCGTCGAATTTCTCGGCATTGGGCTTAAGCCGTTTTTGTGCAAATTCCCGCGCAGTCTCTTGCGCCATAATCTGATCTTCAGTGAGGGAGAAATCCATGGGAGTTCCTATTTTTTTTCGTATTTATAAAAACCGTGTCCGGTTTTTTTACCAAAGCGGCCCGCTTCGACCATTTTTCGAAGTAAAGGACACGGCCGGTATTTCGGATCGCCGAGTCCAGTGTGAAGAACTTCAAGTATGGAAAGACACGTATCAAGACCGATAAAGTCGGCCAGCTGCAGCGGACCCATGGGGTGATTCATACCCAGCTTCATGACGGTATCAATATCTTCTTTCTTCGCCACACCTTCCATAAGGGCGAAGCAGGCCTCATTAATCATCGGCATCAGAATACGGTTAGCAATGAATCCCGGGAAATCTTCGGAACATGCAGGCGTCTTCCCTAATTTCCCGGTAAGAGCATGAATCGCCTCGTAGGTAGCATCGGTCGTGCTCACTCCGCGGATGATTTCGACAAGCTTCATCACCGGAACCGGGTTCATGAAGTGCATCCCGATAACCTTCCCGGGTCGCTGGGTCGCGGATGCCAACTGCGTTATGGGCAAAGACGAGGTATTCGACGCGAAAATAGTATCAGGCCCGCAAACAGCATCGGCGGTTTCAAAAATCTTTTTCTTCAAATCGAGAATCTCGGGAACCGCTTCAATGATAAGGTCGGCACCCTTTGCCGCCGTTTCCAAATGGGTCTCGGTCTTAAGCCGCCCTAAAGCTGCATTTTTATCGTCTTCGGAAAGCTTCCCTTTAGCGACCAGCCGATCCATATTTTTCCCGATCGTCATTTCGGCAGCCTCGAGCCGACCGGCATCGACGTCTACAAGCGTGGCATTAAAGCCAGCCTGGGCGAATACATGGGCTATTCCATTTCCCATTTGTCCGCCGCCAACCACGGTTACGTTCTTGATATCCATAGGGCCGTATTCTAACATAGACCCGCGTGGACACTTTCCCTGACCGTCGCTTCTGGATCCTTCCCGGCATTGTCTTTGCTTATTTTCTCGGGTTTTTTATCTATATCCATTCACAACCGGGAGGACAAATAGAACGGGACGGCTACTTTCATGCCCGTGCAGCACAGAGCCTCCCTTCCCGGGGCTTGTCCCGGAAATTTCCGTGGACCCAAGCCAGCGTCTGGAAGGACTCCTTCCATGACAAGGAGTTCCTATTCCACGTAATGCTCGCTCCATTTGCGAGGGGGGAACAACCGATCCGGGGAGCGGCGGCGGCGTCCAGCATTCTTGCGGCGAGCATCTTCGTGGCGTTCTTCCTATTAATGAGGGCACACGCGGTCCCCTGGCCCCTTTTCGGCACAACAATCCTGGCCGCGATGGGCGGACCCTTTCTACTGCGATTGTCATTTGTCCGGGCACATGTCCTAAGTATTTTTCTATTTATCATTGCGCTCCATTTCCTTCTCTCACGAAAAACGAAGGCTCTTGCGTTCCTGGGATTTGTTTACGCCTGGTCCTATTCGGTTCCTTTCGTTTTCCCATTTTTCGCTTTTCTCTATTGTCTCGGCCGCAAACTTTCAGGAGAGGAAGCCCACTGGGAACTTACGGGAGCCGCCTTCGCCGGCGTCCTCGGAGGACTAACCCTCCACCCCTACACGCCGCTTTCACTGGTATCGCTTTGGACCCATCTTCAAATTCTTTCAATCGCTGTCACCCAACGAAGCCTCGCGGCTGTTGAGGTTGCCCGGGAATTCGCCCCGTACGGAACCCGGGACTTTTTGCTCGCCTATCCCGGACTCGCCCTATCAGCGCTCGGTCTTAGTCTCGCCGGATGGCGAATGGGAAAGAAAGCATCGGCGGAGACCATGGGACTAATAACTGCCGCCGCAGGGGCCTGCATCGGAACGATGATTGTTTCCCGCACGATAGAATACGCCGCCCCTCTAATGGCCGCCGCCGTCATGTTTGCGGCCCGTGATGCTCTGGATGAAAAAACCGTCGGTTCCGTTCTTGCCTGGATGAAGAAAAAACAGCGTCCGACCTTCCTCATTAAGCCCGGACTATTTTTGATAGTGCTCGGTCTCCATACCTACGCGCTCGGGTATGTTTTCAATATGGCCCGAAACAACGATCCTCCGCGATTTGAAGGGGCGGCCAAATGGATGGCCGAGAATCTAGAGGAAGGGGAAACGGTTGTTAATCTCTGGTGGGATGATTTTCCCGACCTTTACTACAGCGCTCCTCGCCAACGGTATCTCGCAGGCCTCGACCCGACCTTCATGCTCCAATGGGATAAAGAAAAGGCTTTAAAACTAGAGAGGATGAGAACCGTCCAGGAACCGCTCGACAAAACCTGGCTCTCCGAGACGTTCAACGCCCGAGTGATGATTCTCAGAGCCCCGGCAACCCGTTACTACCGGGAGCTTCAATGGTCGGTCCAAAGACCGGTTTATGCGGATAGAACCTCCGCCATTTATGCCTTGCACTGAAATGACGCCTCTTGAAAGAGCGGCACAACTCGCCCTAAATTCAGTTCACCGCGAATATCCCAATCACATTGGTCATCTCATGACTGAAGACGGGGACGCCAAGACTCCTCGACAATTGCACCCCGCGTTCTACGGATGTTTTGACTGGCACAGCGCCGTCCATAGCCATTGGCTTCTAGCCCGCGCGGTACGCCTTCACCCCGATTTTCC
>JBFIEP010000216.1:0-5288 GCA_041603335.1 Elusimicrobiota bacterium
CGTCGGCGGCTTCAATTTTGATAAGGGCGGCGTTTCAAACCGCTTTATAACGCCCAACAACGACGGACTAAATGACACGGTTGTCTTCACCTTTGATAATCCGCGCGATTCATCGGTCTCGGGTAAAATCCTGGACCTCAAAGGGGCCCACGTCTCCGGCATGACTCAAGGTCCGATCCAGAACAGCCTCGAATGGGACGGGAAATCCAACGGTCAACACATCCCTGGAGGGGTCTATATCTACCAAATCGAGGCCGAAGACATCCTGTTTAACGGAACCGTGGTGATAATCAAGTAACTATATTTCCTACCGATATGTAGATAATACAAGATATTAAACAGTTAAAAACACTGCTTAATCAGCTTAATCGACACAGGATACTGCGCAGCTCATGGTTTGAGCTGCTATTTTTGTGCCCTAAAAACACCATGAAAGCGATTGGACATAGGCCGATTAAACACCCTCATTTGATCCTATGCGAAATAAACCATGAAAGACGGGACCCAATAGAACAAAAACACCTTAAAAAATCGTCTTTTCGCTGACACAGACAAGTTGCGTCGATTTCGAACCCCTGTAACATGGATTTCGCGCAGAAACCCCATTATTAAGGTACGCGCTCGCAGGCGAAAAATCGATGAAAACGGCACTCAAAATTCTTTTAGCGGCAACCCTCACGACCTTCCTCGGTCACGTGGAAGCCGCGCAAAAGAAATCAACCCTCATCGTTGCCCCTAACGGTTTTTCTTTCGATTCAGCCAACGGTATCTCCAACCGCTTCATCACGCCTAACACCGATACGTTTAACGACTCCGTTGTTTTTACTTTCGAGAACCCGCGCGACTCGGAAGTGACGGGGTCAATTTATGATCTCAAGGGTGCCGAAGTTGCAAGAATGATCGCCGGCCCCACAGGAGCCCCGGTTTCCGCCAGCCAATCCACGTTGCTTTGGGATGGAAAGATGGGCGGACAAACAGTCAATGTCGGCGTCTACATTTACGTTATCCGCTCTGAAGACACCGTTGTTTCAGGCACGTTGGTGGTGGTCCTGTGAGCCTTCTTCACAGTATCGCGGTCGCAGCGCTCCTCTTCGCTGCACCCGCCGACGCCGCGTTCAACGACCTTGGACATGGCGGGCGCGCGCCGGGACTCGGCAACGCCTTCACCGCCATCGCCGATGATGTCTACGCGATTTACTACAACCCGGCGGGACTTGCCCAACTCGAACGCCCGATGGTTTCCATGGCCTACTCCAGGCATTACATGGGCCTCTCGGATGGTTCAGAACTCGGAACGACCGAACTCTCCTACGCACATCCGTTGAAGTCCGGACGCTGGGGCGGCATCGGCACCGCCTACCAAAAGTTTGCCCTTGATGGTCTTTATGACGAATCGTCGCTGTACATCTCTTGGGGAAAAAGGATTCTTCAACGCGAAAGCGGCAGCCGGCTTCTTGGAGGTCTAACGTTCAAATACCTAAAGGCCGGCTTTACCCCGGGAGATGAAGCATTCAACGCAAAGAATCAGTTGACGTCCACGGGAAAGGCCGATCCGGTTCTCTCAGGTGAAGGGAGCACCTCGGCAATCGATATCGACGCGGGATTCCTCTACCACTTCCCCCGGAAATTCCAAATCGGCCTCATGCTCCAGCATCTGAATGAACCCGATGTCGGTTTCTCGGGGACCGACAAGCTCGGGCGGAACATCCGCCTTGGACTGGGCTATAAGAGTCTCTGGATGAATCTTACCGGCGAATTGCGCATGGACTCAGCACCTGACGGCTCGAAGGACAAGGACCTCATTCTCGCCGGGGAACGCTACTTCGCGACGCTCACACGGGGGCAATTCGGCATCCGCGGTTCCTTGGGTTTTGGCTCCCGCCAATGGAAACAAATGACGACCGGATTCTCCTACCGCATCAACAAAATCCAGGCTGACTACGGGTTTATGATTCCCATTGGAGGGGTTAAAGGCACTGCAGGAACGCACCGCGTCTCACTGACCTTCCACTTCGGCGCCCCTACGCCGGATGAAGAAATTACAAAAGATCTGCTTATGCAAGCCAAGCGGATGCAGGAAGGCAAAGGCCCCGGGTTTGGCTACGAATTCAACGACACACTGCGCCCACGGGACCTCGATGACCAAGATCTTCGCGACGTCCGCCTTTACGTTAACAACGGGGAGTATCGCAAAGCGCATCGTGAATTAATCCGAATAGCCAAAGATCTCCCCCCGGACGAGTCGATTATCCGTCTTTCGAACCGTCTCGCACTGGTGGCCTACTTCTACCCCGAATTACAAAACCCGTCGGTCGGCTGGCAGACGATTCTCGACCGCGGCATCAAGCATTTCCTCTGGGCGCGTGACCGGGCAGCGATGCTGCACGCCTCGTACGCAGTCAGCATGCAGCCCAGCAACCCGCAACTTGATAAGTTCATCGAGCAGATGGAAGAAGGGGTCGGGATCAAGGCAGACCGCTTGCCCGCCGGCCACCCCCGCACCTACATCAACGAGTTACTCTTCCGCGTTGAAGCCTCGTATAACCGCGGTGAACACAATAAGGTCATCTCGATTAACGACGACATTTTGATGCTCGAACCCAACAATGTGACCGCTCTCGAACGCGTCGGATCGACATTCTTCGTGCTGGAGCAGTACGAACGGGCCCTCCAAACCTGGCAACGCGCCTTGCCGCTGGAAACCAACGAAAGCGAAAAACGTGCGCTCATGCAGTACATGAACCGGGCCCGCGCCAAACTCGGACTGGCCCCCGGAGCGAAGCCGCCCCCGATCAAACCCCGAAAATCGACGCAGGAACCTCTCGTTAGCGGAAAGACGAAACTAAAGGCCCGACGCGGTGATCCCCGCAGCATCCCGCGCTTCTATCAAAAGGGCGTCGAACACTACGCGCGCGGTGAGATGATTCAAGCAACAGCCTTCTTCATGCGCATCCTCCAAATAGATCCGGAAAACAGCGACGCTCGAAAAGCGCTGGATCGGATTAGGAGGCGCCGTTAAACTAATACGATGAAAATTCGAACCAAACTTGGATTTATTTTATCCGGCGGCATCGCCACCGCGACACTATTATCCGCACTGGTCTTTATTCGGATCCAAACCAATCAAATAAACCAATCCGAAGAAGAAAAAACCCGGGCACTCATTGACAGCGTCAAACAAATGGCCGGAGAAGCGCAACTCGCCGCCGATCCTCTGATGCTGCTGGACTTTCTTGAATTTCTGCGGGATGGCCGCGACGATATCCATCACTGCCGCGTTTTCATGGGTGAACGCTGGCAGGACGTCGGCGGAAAAGCCATGAAGGAGCCTCCCGGCGGGACCCTAACGCGCGTCGTGGAGATCCCGACAAAGAACACGAACAAAAGAAGTGCTGTAGAAATTCACTTCCTGGCGAGTCTCCTCCGTGAACGGAAACAATCGACGCTGCTGGCAAGCTCGATTCAAGTCGCCCAGGCCGGCGCGGCGGTCGTCTTAATGGGGCTCTTGATTTCCTTTTTCCTGGCCCGCTCAATGACCGGGCGCTTGGTGGCCATCGAAGAAACGGTAGAAGCGGTGGCGGAAGGAAAACTAGGAGTTGCGGCCGAGGCAAGCGGGAGTGATGAAATCGCACGTCTGGCACGGGGCGTAAACACAATGTCTGAAAAACTCCGGGAAGTCGAACAGATGAAAAAAACCTTCATTGCTTCGATTACGCATGAACTCCGATCCCCTCTCGGGGCGATCGACGCCCAGGTTAAAGAGATGCTCCGCGTTGACTCGATGCGCTCCGAAGCCGACGTTGGGAACTTACAGAGGATAAAGAGAAACGCGAACCGACTCGAACACTTTGTCACCAATCTGCTCGAGATGTCAAAGATTGAACGCGGGAAGCTGGATTTCCATCCGCGCAAAGGTGAAATCGGAACACTCGTAGAAGACACAGCCCTTTTCTTCGCCCCGCGCGCGAAAGAAGCCGGTCTCACACTGGAGCACGAACTATTGGGGGAACTTCCCGGACTACGCCTGGATGCGGACCTCATCTCCCAGGTCCTAACAAACTTTGTCTCAAACGCGATTAAATTTACACGAAAGGGAGGGCGCATTACGGTATCGGCACGCCCTGTCGAGAACAGCAATGGACGGGAAATAGAATGCGCAGTGACCGATACCGGCGTCGGAATTCCAAAGGAAGCGCTCCAACGCGTTTTTTCACCGTTTGAGAGGGTTCGCAATCCTTTGCATGCAACCGGGGCCGGACTCGGACTCGCAATTTCAAAATCGATTATCGAATTACACGGCGGAACGGTCGGAGTCAGTTCCGAAGTAAAAAAAGGGAGCCGCTTTTTCTTCCGGCTCCCTTTGGAAAACGGGAAAATTGCGTAATATTTCGTTCATTTTTTGGTCCTACCCTATAAGCGGAAACATGCGATTGAAACTATTTTCAATATTCATTGCAGCGGGCGCTCTTTTAGCGCCATTGCCTGCTGACGCGACAGACCGTGAGGAAAAAGCCTCGGCGCGCCTCGCTGTCCAAGCGGGAGAATTTCTCGATCGCCTCGTCGGGCCCGGGCTCACGAAGGTCATCGCCGAAGTAGAAGGCGATGTTTCTGTTGTCCATACACAGAGGGAGGTTAATGCCCCCCTCTTTAAAGAGAAGCCCCCGGAAGAGCAAGGCCCTTTACCGGGATATATAAAAACCGAAAACCCACCGGAAATAGAGTCCTACCAAAAAGACACGGAAATACTCACAAATACGACCGGCTTCCGCATCCGCAAAATTACTGTCGCAGTCGTTCTGGACAAAAAGGTCACTAAAGCCCAAGAGAATACGATCCGTCGTATTTTCCCGCCCCTTCTCCGCATGGATAGCGAACGCGGGGACAAACTTACCGTTCTGCGAGCGACCCTCGCACCGCCCTGGAAAACGGCGTGGACGAGTGCCTCCGGCTTGCGTACGCTTTCCATGTTCGGGGGCGTGAGCGTGATCGTCCTATTCGTTTGCCTCTGGATATATTTTACGGCAATGAGCGCGGTACATGCCTTTACCTCCGAATTGGCGGCCCGGCGCGGCGCGGGCCCCTCAGCACCCCAAGGCTTTCCTCTTGCCCCTCCTCCCGGACCGGAAGGAGCGCTCGACCTTGGCTCAGGAGATTTACCGAGTCTGACCGGAGATGATGAGGACCTCGGCTACGGCGGGGAAGAGCTTCCCAAACTCGGACGCCGATTTGATTTCCTGGTAGACCGAAATCCGGAAGAAACCGCGGAGGTCCTCAAAGAAGAAGCCCCC
>JBFIEP010000217.1:0-5286 GCA_041603335.1 Elusimicrobiota bacterium
AGATTCCGAAGATTATTTTTTTCATTTTTGGTTTTTTCTCCATAAGACGACAAGAAGGGCGGTTATAGTCGAGAAAGAAAGTAAGGAAAGCATGGGGATCGATAGAAACCCGAAAAGGTCGATATATTTTTCGGTGCAGGAGACTCCCTGGGTGCAGGGTTGCGCGCTCTTGGGGATGAACCCGGCGTAAAGCAGGTTGTGATACAGCGCCGTTAGTAGGCCCGCCGCCGCCAAGGGGAGGGAAAACTTGACGACTTTTTTATCGAATGGGAAGAGTCCCGCCGCCAACACGATGACCAAGGGGAATAGGAATATCCTCTGATACCAGCATAGGACGCAGGGAGGGAATTCCATAACATAGCTGAAGAACAGGCTTCCCATCGTCGATATGCTGGCTAGGAGCCAGCAAACAAAGAGGATTGTCCAGTTGGAATCGAGCTTTGAATCGGATGTTGTCATGGGTGCGAGAGATCCATTCTAACAATTCGAGCGGGGAGGAATTCAAAATTAAGTGCATGCCCGCCGTTAACGGTATTCGACCTTGGATGGGAGGCAAATTGAGACAGGCTACATCTTCTTGAAGGCGGCGATGGTCCGGTCCCAGGCCAGATTGGCGGCATCCTCATCGTAGCGAGGAGTGGAATTGTTGTGAAATCCGTGCCGCGTCCCCGGGTAAGAATGCATTTCAAAATCCACCCCATGCTTCTTAAGGGCTTTCTCGTAATCGGGCCGCATCGCGTTGACCCGTGGGTCGGTTTCCGCGTAATGGATGACCAGGGAGCACTTGATGTCCTTGACCTTCGCGGTATCGGGAGCGCTCCCATAGAAGGGGACGGAAACTTGAAGTTCGGAGCCCAGTTCAACTGCGAGATAGTTTGCCACGGCACCGCCGAAGCAGAATCCCGTCACGCCGAGCTTGCCGTTGGATAGGGGGTGACTTTTGATAAACCGCGCGGCGTTGCTCATATCGACGTAGATCTTATCCCGATCCAGCTTCTTCTGTAGGACCTTGCCGTCATCGTCGTTGCCGGGGTATCCTCCCAGCGGCGTCAATGCGTCGGGAGCGAAGGCCAAGAATCCCTCCACTGCCGCGCGTCGGGCGACGTCTTTTATGTAGGGATTGAGTCCCCGGTTCTCGTGGACCACCAAGACCGAGGGAAACGGTCCCTTCCCTTTAGGTTGGACAAGATACCCGCGCATGGTCCGGCCGTTGCCCCCCGGCGAATCGTAACTGGCGTAGGTTGGCTTGATGCGATTGTCGGTGAAGGAGACCATCTGCGCGCGGGCATAGTCCGGCAGAAGGGCATGGGCCAAAACAAGTCCTCCCAATGCCGCAGCACGGGATAGGAATTCTCGGCGGTCCATAGTCGTGTGGCAATATTGGTCGTAGAGGTCGTAAATCTCCTCGTCGATCGGTTCTTTCTTCATGGTTTTGAGTATACGCCGGATGCTCCGGGACGTTCAAGCCTGCCTTTCAACTAAACAAGAATGAGATGGATTGTTGGAGATCGTAATTTGCGACCTCCCGCAAGGAGTATCTCTCTAATTTGACCTAGAGTGCTTAATCCTTGAGTCCCTCACCTTTAATGGTGAGCCATATGGCATAAAGGATGGCGCCTGGACCACCCGTGTCGCATAAAATTAAGAGGACTCCGAGCCAGCCGAAAATCGGATGGCCATCCCCGAACATTCCGATAACCCCGAATAACATTAAGAAGCTTCCGATGAACGGAGCTCCAGAGACGTGTTGGTACTGTTCGTCAGGCTTGTTCGAACGGGAATGTAGCCACGGACGAATAAACGAGGTGTACACATTTAGAAGAATAAATAAGGCACCGCCCAGATAAAACAGCCAGGAGTGAATCCAAGAAGGAACCGATGTGAGCATAGGATGATAGTCTAGGCAGAATGCAAAGGGGAATCAATAAGAGAGGAGAATGCGGGTGGCCGAACTGGACGATGTTAGAACCTGGCTTATCAACCAGATTCAGGAAATCCCTGCACTTTCTGAAAAAATGAGCGGGACCTGAAGGGGACAGTGTTTGAACCTAGCGTCAACGGATGACGAGGTCGGATGATGTGTGAAGCGTCGGTGTCTGTTCGCGATTTTGTAGGCGTGCTTCGTCTTGGACCTTTGGCTTCAGGAATTTGTGGAGACTCTTCGCGGTGACTTCCCCGGCGTCGTTCTTCGCATCACCCTGTAGTCCCTTGATGAAATAGTAGGTGAAGATGCCATGGCCTTCGTCCGGAATCGTGGTTGTGATCTCACTGCCGGAAGCGGCCGTGAATAGGGCGATCCGACCCTTCTTCGAATACCCTTGATCTACTTGGGTGACTAACGGGCGTGCATCTTTCGCAAGAACTGACCGACCCCCGGCTCCAGAGAAGCAGGCGTCGAGCGCCACGATGATTTGTTTTGCCTTTAGCTGGTTGAGGGAAGCGTAGAGTTTTTCAACGGGGTAGGCGGTGGATTTTAGAAACGATGCGTCCCCATTCCATGGGACGAGATAGGCTTTGCCGCTCTCGATCTCGGGGGCGCCGTGACCCGAGTAATAAAAGAAAACGGTGGAGGTCGGTTTTACATTGCGGGGCAACCATTCCTCCATGTATTTTTGGATCCCGGTGCGAGTCGCGTTGTCCCCTTTAAGCAAAACGACGTGGCGTTTGGGATAGCCCATCGCGATCAAATGGTCTCGCATCGTTTGGGCATCGCGTTCAGCAAATCGAGCGTTCGGCAGGGTTTGGTAGTCGTCGATGCCGATGACGACGGCGAAGTTGTCCGGGCGTTCTGCGGTTCGATACCCGGGTATGTCAATATCCGAGGTTCCGTCGCGGGGCGTTGGAGGGGTCAGCGGCGTTGCCGTCGCAATCCTTTTGGGCATGGGGCGCGGTTTTCGGGGTTTTCTTCGGCGCTCAATTTCAATCTTCTTATAGAGTGCGCTGTCTCCCGAAAAAGCCTCGTACACGATGTCCGTGACGTAGTGCGACGCGCAATCCGGGTACTTAGTGATCCCTGAGGATCCACAGGCGATCTTAACCGTGAAAAGCTTCTCCTGAGTGTACGACGAGAATACGCTCACAAAGGCCCCCGAAAAATTGCCGGGCTTAAGAAGGACCATTACATCGCTGCTTTCTGGATCGCTTTTGGAATCCAGGGCGACGACGTTCTGAAACAGCCGGCGTCCTCTGAGCAAACCCACGTAATGGGACTGTTTTGATGTGCCCCAAAAGGCCGTAGGAACGAGCAGTGAGCCAAGGGTTAAGTCGAGAGGCTCCCTCGATCCAGAAGCCCTCGCCCCACTGTAGGTGAACCCCGTTGACCCGTGATACACCATCTTCGCGCTTTGCGCGCAGCCAAGTATTAGGAGAATCGGGATGAGGAAAGTCGCTCTGGTGAACACGGCTCCAGTATATGAAAAAAGCCCTCCTGTCGGAGGGCGCCGAAATCATTGCGAAAAGTGGTTGCCCGAGCTGTTTAATGGATAGGACTTTTGCGATTGAGTTTCGGATCGAGGCCGAATTTACCGGATGACGAGGTCGGGACTGTCAGCGTCTGTTCGCGGTTTTAACGCCGGGCTTCATCCGGGGGTGGAGAATATGAGGCGGTTGAAAAGATAGTACAATCCCACAGGAAAAAATTTATGCCCTCATTTAAGATTGCTCTTATATGCTTGTTCGCCGGCTTTGGCGGTTGTGCCTCTACCGGCACTCCAAATCCGGAACAAGGATCTGTGGCCGTCTACGAAGTGTTGGGAATGGATTGCCCCGCCTGCCACGGCGGATTGGAAAAAAATCTTCGAAAGGTCCCTGGAGTCGTTGACGCTAAAGCAAACTGGAAGGAAAAAAAGGTTACGATCCGCCACGCGGAGGGTCATAGCTTGGACTCCGCTGAGGTGGAGGCCGCGGTCAAATCCTCCAATTTTACGCCGGGAAAACGACTGAAGTAAAGATGGGATTTTTTCTGCGAGGGCGGGTAGTTCTTCTCGCCATTCTCTGCATCGGTGCCGGATTTACTCGCTTGGGCCACGCCGTCGGGATCACCGCCGACGCCGGGATGACTCCGCCTGTTGATCGATGGATGGCCCGCGGCCAAACGCGTTACATGAAACGGGGAGGGAAAGCGGGTATGCGTCGGGGTATGACGACCTTGATGAATCCCCTGATGTTGGCTTACGGACTCCTTCCCAGAATGACTGTGATCGCCCGGCAGCCCTTAATGCATCGCCGGATGAAGATGGTTGCCAGCAGCAGGACGGATACAGGGTTTGGTGATTTCTCGTTTCTTAGCAAGTACAGCATCCTTAGGGTGAACCGCCCCGAATTTATATTCGCCATCTCCCCGATGCTGGGGATTGAATTGCCAACCGGTGACAAGGACTTCGGTTCAAATACCTGGGATATTCTTTCGGGGGTGTACGTTTCTGCCAGGCGCGGCCCCCTCGGTGCGGATTTGAATTTTGAGTACCGGCGAAATCGTGTAGGCCGGCGGCGCGCTACTCGGCCGGGTGACGAGATCACGCTGAACTTAGCCACTGCCTATCAGTTCACTTTAAATGACGCCGCGACGCTGTCACTCTGGCCGGTTCTGGAGACGAGTTATACCCACTCGAATCCGAATTGGACCACTACGGGACGTGTCGCGGATTCAGGTGAGGATGCCGTACTGGTCTCGCCCGGGATCAAGATTGCGTATCAGTCGTTTATTCTGGAGATGCTGCTGCAGATTCCCGCCTATCAGCGGCAGCGCGGAAGTCAGTTGGAACGAGAGGTTGGCGGTATCCTGGGCGTCCGCTACATGTTCTGATTTCCGTATGACACGGAAATGACTTGGTCCACGAAGGTCTAAAAAGAAGTTTTGGTTGCCCGAACAGGACGATGTTAGAACCTGGTTAATCGACCAGAGTCAGGTTTCGGCTGCGGACCTCGGGTGCGGGAGGCAAGTCATTCGGACTTATTTAAGAGGATGGTCGCCTTTCCATGAAGTCGTTCTATGCTGACGCGATTTTCAAACTGCTTCATGCCGGCGTGAGCGGGGGAAGCAGGTAGGGAATAACCTGCCGGAATTTCGAGGGTGACTCCCTCGATTAATTGGGGAGAAGTCAGATCCACCGAAATGGAGTTCTCGCCCCTTCGGATGTCCACGCCAACGTTCTTTCTCGCCGACCACCAGGACCCGTAATCCGACAACGAACCGAACCAGGCGCGGTCCTTCATGGCGGCCAGGAAGTTCTTCAAGAATAAGAGTTTGTGCCCTTGGATGTCGGGGTGCATCAGGATGACAAAGAT
>JBFIEP010000218.1:0-5198 GCA_041603335.1 Elusimicrobiota bacterium
CGACCTCAAGCCCGCCAACATCATGGTCGAAAACGAAACCGTGAAGGTCATGGATTTTGGAATCGCCCGCCGCGTTGCTGAAACGATGGGAGCGGTGACCCGCATGGAAGTCGTCGGCACGCCTTCCTACATGGCCCCCGAACAGGCCCGCGGCGCTGCCTCTCCGGAAACCGATGTCTATGCCTTGGGTGCCACGCTGTATGAAATGCTTTCGGGGAAACGTCCCTTTACCGGCACGATGAGCGATCTCTCTAAACTTGAAAAAGCCTATGTCCCCCTTTCTCGCCTCGTTGGGGAATTACCCGAATCGGTTGATGCGGTCATTGACCGCGCTCTCGATCCCGACCCGAAGATGCGCTTTCACTCCGGAAAGGAATTTTTCGAGGCTTTTCAAGCCATTTCCGGTACTCCCGTCCCCCGCGCCTGACGCCCTTGCGTTCTCTCCAGGCGGGAACTATCCTAAAGGCATGAGCATAGTCACCCTAGTTTTCCTTCTTGCAGCTCTGCCAAAAACTGCCTTGGCCGATACAGGCAGCAGCACCACCGATGCCGTCGTCGGCGGGGTCAGCAGCGCGGGCGGGGCGGTCGGCAGTTGGTTCACCACCATCGTCAGCAACGCCGAAACCGCCATGGAATCGGGAGACTACTCGCTCGCGGAAGTCTACGGCACCGAGATGACCCAGCGCGCGCCGGAAAACCCGTTAGGCTGGCGCATCGCCGCCATGGCGCAGGAAAAACAGGGCGATAAAACGACAGCCCTCGCCACCGTCGAGGAAGGTCTCACCTATTCCCCCAACGACGACGGCCTTCAAGGTCTGCAGAAAATTTTCTCGAGCAACGCGACCGGCGGAAAAGAGTTCGACTTGAGCAAGATCGGGAAAGTTAAGGAGAAACGCGATTACGGAAAGCACCAGGGCCGCCCCCGTCCGCCGCAAAATCAGATCGCAAAAGGTCCCGGCGCGGAAAAGATGCTGCCGGCCCAAATGAGCAAACATTCCCGCCCCATGCAGTTCTTTAAACCCGAACAACACACGGGGTATACGCGGCGCGGGCTTGAAAAACTGCAGGCCAAAGACATCATCGGCAGCATTAAGGAATTTACGAAAGCCATCCGAAAAAACAAAAACGATGCGACCGCCTTGCGCTGGCGCGCCCTCGCCCGTCAGCAGGCCGGAGACAACCAAGGCGCATTAGACGACACCGCCCGCGCGTTGGCCATTAACGAGAACGACCATTGGTCGCTCAAAACGCGGGCCATGGCGCTTTTAGCTCTCAAGAAAGCGGAGGAAGCACTCGCTGCGGCGAACAAGGCCATTGAAATTAGCGGAACGGATGCCGATTCCTTCCGTGTACGTGCGGAAATCCATAAATCCCTGGGCGACAATGCGGCGATGATCCAGGATCTCGCGCAGGCGGCCTCCCTTGACCCGACATTTCAAGCCCTTTACCGCCGGGAACTCGCACGGGTAGAAAAAGAAAATGCCGCAGAGGATGAAGAAGAATCCGAAGGTGGCAGCACAACGATGGGAACTGTCGTCGCACTTGGCGCGCTCATTCTAGGCGGCGGTCTTGCGACCGCACTCTCGAAAAAGAAACCCAAAAAAGCCGCGCGCGCGGCACTGGGCGACACCGGTTTCAATATCACAAATAAACTGGGTCAGGGCGGCATGGGTGAGGTTTGGGAAGCGACGGATTTGGCCCTTGAGCGCAAGGTCGCCATCAAACGTCTTCGCGCGGAAATTGCGGGTGACGAACGCATGCGGAATAAATTTCTAAAAGAAGCGCGGATCGTCGCCGGACTTAAACACCCCAACATCGTTGAGATTCATTCCGTCATTGAAGAAGGCGAGGAACTCTTTCTCGTCTTTGAACATATCGAAGGGCAGTCCTTGGATGCCGTCCTCGCCGAACACAAAAAACTGACATTCGAGCAAACCCTCGAGATCATCAAGCAAACCGCCTCGGCGCTCGACTATGCCCATCAACAAGGCGTCATCCACCAGGACCTCAAGCCGGCAAACATGATGATCGCCGGAGAAACGATCAAGGTCATGGATTTTGGAATCGCACGGCGCGTAGCCGATGATCTCTCGACGCTTTCGAAAGTCGAGGTCTCGGGAACCCCGCTCTATATGGCGCCCGAGCAGCACAAAAACGATCCCCGGCCCCAAACCGATGTTTACGCGCTGGGTCTCTGTTTCTACGAAATGCTCACGGGCCTCCGTGCGCGTCCCGCCGAGGGATATGCACCGCTCACCGAATTGATCCCGGGAATCGCCCCGGGGGTCGACGGAGTCCTCACCTATACCTTCGATGCCGACCCGGCCAAGCGCTACCCGACCGCCGGTCAGTTCGTCGCGGCAATCAAACAGGTCGTTAACGCCTCTTCGGCATCATAATTGATCACCCTGGGGGGACTGTCCCCGACAGGCTACATTTGAGAAAATACCTGCAATTAGCATGGATGAAGATTCAGTCCCTTTCGAAAAGACGGTTTTTGTCTGCACGCACTCGCGGACCGACGGGCGCGCGTCATGCGCAAATCCC
Source organism: Elusimicrobiota bacterium (assembly GCA_041603335.1). Taxonomy (GTDB): domain Bacteria; phylum Elusimicrobiota; class Elusimicrobia; order UBA1565; family UBA1565; genus UBA1565. The sequence continues at coordinate 2,548 of JBFIEP010000218.1, forward strand.
GGGCGCGCCGGAGACGCCATCTGCCAGGCGCTTAAGGTCGAAGTAAAAAACAGAGGCCTCAAAAACAAAATTCGAATCGCCCGCTCGGGATGCCTGGATCTCTGCGCGAAGGGACCGAATGTTTTTTTGTACCCGGAAAACGTATGGGTTTCAGGCCTCACCGAAGACGATATCCCAAAACTAATCGAGCGCATCACGTCGGGCAATTAATACAATGAAAGCCATGGACTCAATTTTCTGGATTCGAATCGGCAGCATTATGATGCTGCTATCGGTCGCAGCCGGGGCATTCGGGGCGCATGCCCTCAAGGCGCGTCTCTCATCGGAAATGCTCGCCGTATTTGAAACAGGCGCGCGCTACCAAGCCTATCACGCACTCGGCATTCTTGCCGCCGCGTGGGCGGGAACACAATTAGGCGGACGCTTCCCTGCCTATGCAGCCGCATGCTTCACCGGCGGCATCCTAATTTTCTCGGGCAGTTTATACGCGCTCAGCCTCACAGGCATGCGCAAGCTCGGAATGATCACGCCAATTGGCGGACTACTCTTCATAGCCGGCTGGGCGCTTCTCGCCTTCGCACCGGCACGCAGCTGAGGCAACCCTATGACGCAGGAAACTAAAAAACCTACACGCCCCGGCGGACCTCCCAAAATGGATCCTCCCGATCTCGCGGAAAAAGGCGGACCCATTGAAGGCGTCCCCCAAACCTCCGATCGTCGGCTTTTCATGCAGCTGCAGGCTTTTGGCGGAGTCACCGATCCCGCACCGCTGGCCAAAATGCTCGCCGACGCGGGCATCGAGGGGGTACTGTATCAGGAATTAAGCGATCCTCGCGGCGTCGCGCTGCTCACATACTCGGAAGATGAGAGCCATTTCATTAATACCGTAGGACCGCTTCTTCGCTCCGGACCGTTCGGGGAACTCACTCAAAAATCCGAATACGCGATGTTCGGACGCACCTACTCAATCGGCTACGAGCGGAATTTGGAACACTGGCTCTTGAAGAAGCCGATCGAGAATGTTCACGACGAAAGCAAGGACTGGGCGGTATGGTACCCCCTGCGCCGGAAAGGGGAATTTCAAACCCTCCCTGAGGATGAACAAAAATCCATCCTGCGCGAGCACGGAACCATCGGGATGCAGTTCGGCCAATCGGGACTGGCCAACGATGTCCGCCTCGCCTGCCACGGACTCGATAAGAACGATAATGATTTCGTGATTGGTCTTGTCGGCGGGAAGCTGCACCCCCTCTCGGCCCTTGTAGAGCGCATGCGCAAAACCCGCCAAACCTCGACTCTTATGGAAAAAATGGGACCGTTCTTTGTCGGGAAGGTTATTTGGCGCTCGGGAACTTCCTCGTGAGTGAGCCGCGGACATTCAAGATCCGGATGTCGGAACGCTGCTTCCGCTTTAAACCCGCAGCGCTTGGAGACCACGCACCCCATAAACCCGGGGTTTACGAGTTCGTGACGTTTAACGCCGCCATGGAACCGGAAGTTCTCTTTGTCGGCCTCGCGATTCCGGGAGACGGTGAGTCCATCAACGCTGCTGTTGCCGCGCATATGATGGGAAACGCCCGTCCCAACAGCGACGACCTTTTCAAAGCCGCGAAAGACATTTACTTCGATTACGTTGACGGAGCGGATGTCGATGATCCCCAAGACTTCAAAGATATTGCCGGAGCCCTGATCGAAAAACACAAGCCCCGGCTCAACCCTTCGACGCCGCCGCCCTCATCGGGGAAATACGGACCGGTCACGCTCGAAGAGGTGGACTGAAACCCCGCAGGAGATAAACCATGGCCAAAAAGAAAAAAAAGAAAACCACGAAAGCCCTTGTCCGCAAATCAGCGCCCAAGAAGGTCGATTTCGTAGAGGAACTGGCGGCGCTCGGCGCTAAGATCGAAGGTGCGCTCAAGTCGGCTGTGAAAAGCAAGGCCGCAAAAGATATCGGCAATGAAGCGGCCAAAAGCATCAAGAACGTCAGCCAGAAACTCGTCTCGGCAGTTAAAGCCGCCCGCAAGAGCGAAGAAGTGCGCAGCGTCGAAGAACAAGCCAAGAAAGTTTTTCGCACGGGCAAAAAACAAAGCACCGCTTCGGCAAAGCAGGCTCAGGCGAACTTGTCCGCCGGCCTCAAGGGTCTTTCAAAGGAACTCGAGAAGCTTGCGCAGTCCGTTAAGAAGACGAAAAAATAAGGATTATTTAAAAACGCGCTTCCATTCGTCAGGACGGAAGCCAACGAGGCCCGCGTCCCCTGCGAGCAAAAACGGCCGTTTTACAAGCATGCCGTTTTTCGACAGAAGGGCGAGGGCCTCGCCCGTGGTCATCGAAGGAAGTTTCTTCGACAATCCGCGTGAGCGGTATTCCTTTCCAGACGTGTTAAAGAGCCTATTCAATTCTCCATCCAATCGCTTGAGCATCAACTCCAACTCCTTGCGGCTCGGCGGCTGCTCAACGATGGAAATAGGGTCATAGGCGACCTTCTTCGCATCTAAGAATTTTCGCGCCTTCCGGCAGCCGTCGCATTTTTCGTAGTGATAAAATCGGATTTTATTTGCCATAGACCTCTTATACCAAAAGTGTAAAATCCGGAAATGATCCGGTTCTTATTCCTGCTCGTCTTTTGCACCCCGTCCCTAGAGGCGCGGGAG
>JBFIEP010000219.1:0-5178 GCA_041603335.1 Elusimicrobiota bacterium
ATCGTGCCCCCAGCTCTCGCAAGAGCCGCATTTGCGGTTGTCTCGACTGCCGAAAATTCGTTGTAGCGGACCGAATCTCCATTCACGGTTCCGGCCGCTAGTCCCGTTATCTTCTGGGTAGACAAGGCCATTTGTCCCGAGCTGTTGATTGTTACAAGATTGGTTCCTCCAACGGTTCCAAAACCCATCGTATTAGTCCCATGGGAATACTCAATAGATCCAACCGTACCGCTCGCCTCATCTCCGAAATAGACGATCGAATCGCCGCCGGAGTTACCAATAATCTCTATAGCGGCGGTTTCCCCCGCTCCTGATTTCTGAAATACTGCGACGGTATTTCCGTTTGCAGACGGGGTCCCGGCTGTCCCGCTTCTGAGGACGTGAAGATCGGTATCAGGACTCGTCGTTCCGATACCAATTTCATCGGTAATTGTCACAGGATACATATTCGCCGGGCTAGCAGTGTCGCGAGCCCAGGTCGTAGCACCACCGACAAGGGCATCAACATAAATCTTGCTTGTTGCAGCTGATGACGCAGATGGTGCAACAGGCAAACCAAGAAGTTCCCCGCCCCCGAACAGCGTAATGTCTACATTGGAAAACATATTCAATGCACCCGTCGTCGTAAACGTCGACTTAGTGGTGGCTGCACCGAATTGAGCGTTCCCTTGAACGTCCAATGTCGCCTGGGGTGACGTTGTTTGAATTCCAAACGCTCCTGTAGCAGAAATGCTGGCATGCGTCGGTGTTGCACTTGTCCCAAAGTCCAAACGATCATTCGCATGATTGTAGAGAACACTCCCTCGGCATCCTGCACCTCCAGCCGTGTCTCCGAAGCAGATTTGTCCGTCGCCGTCGGTAGCGGTTATAATTTCAATGACAGCATCGTCTCCCGCTCCTCCAGAATTTTGAACACGTAATTGCGAGCTTGTGGTTAGCGCCGGGATTAACTCGGCTCCTTGAGCCGTATTTGCGTAAACATGCACACGCGTCGCGGGAGATGCCGTCCCGACACCGATATTCGCTCCGTCATCAATAAGGAGTGAACCAGTCGCGGTGAACGTGGACTTGTTCGCTACCGTTCCAAAGGAGGCGGACCCTTCTACCTCAAATGTTGTCGCCGGAGTAATGTTCCCGATACTGAAGGATGCTCCGGAAGCAAGCTGAAGGGACCCTGTCGCTGTGAAGGTGGACTTTGTCCCTCCGGAACCAAACTGAGCATTACCGTCGACTTCAAGAAGTGTCAGCGGGGTCACTTCTCCGATGCCGACTTTCCCGTCACCCAGTATTGTCACAGCGGCCGTTCCGGCATTTTGGAACTGATGCGCCGTTTCCGCTGCGGCCACCGCAGTGGCCGCCGTTCCGCCGTCAGATTTTCCTGCGTTAAAAGCACACGCCGGAGTCGTATCGGTGGGATTGGCAGCACCCATGAAGCAGTCAACCTGTAAAGCTCCCGCGTCAGTGTCCGATACCCCCTGAATTTTCACTCCACCCGCCGTAGCGCTAAGCGGCTCTATGTCCAGGAATGCCGTTGCTGCGGCCTCTCCAGTTATTGGTTGAGAAACATCGACATCGCTCATTGTAACCTTGCCGTCGCGAACATCCAACTTGCTCGCAGGGGCGGCAAGACCGATTCCGACATTTTGAGAGGAATCGATATGGATTGCCTCGGCACCGTTTCCGGATTGAATCGAAACATCGGCACCGGCAACGAGAGTTGCAATTTCTAATTCATTGGTGGCGTTTCGATCCCATTTGATATCAAAGGCGGTCGGAGTTGTCACGTCTCCCAGTGAGAATCGGGCAGGTGAGTTATCTGATGTGTTTACACCGATAACGGATGCAGCAGTTCCCTCAAGACAGATCCCGAAACTGCACGTGAGCGCGGCATCCGCGACCTGAACATGCAGATTACTATCCGGCGAGGTCGCGCCGATTCCGACCCGTCCCGCATTGTTAACGTTAATATCCTGCCCGGCAGCCCCATACCCGATGGTCACGATATCAAGACTCTGATCGTAAATGACTTCCCCATTTGCGGCACCAACGTTGTTTGTAAACATTTGGATGCCGGCGTCAGTATTCACGTCGTTGTTGTCGGAATCCGAGCGCAGACTGAGAATCGCATTCCCCGGTCCACTGGCATCCATCAGAGTCGCCGGAGCGTTGGTTCCAAGTCCCCAAGCCCCTCCCACATCGACAACCATGATTGACGTAGCATCCTGGCTGGAAATACTTACAACGAGTGAATCTTCCGCCTGCGGAACAACCTCAAACTGCGCCGAAGGCGTACCTGTACCAATACCCACGTTGTTTGTGATGGAAGAAATCACCAGCGCGGCAATGTCCCCTACATTGAAATTAAGCCCCCCGGTGGAAATATCAACCTTACTCTCAACGGTTGCGGCAATGGCGGCATAGGGTACTGTGCGGATCGGATCTCGCGGAGAGAGTTCGATTCCGTCAACAGTGACTTCAAGATACCGCTGCGAGGTGCCGTTTAGAGAATGGGTCGGGATGGCCAGGAGCGCGGAGAATATCCCCTGAGTCACCGCGACCGACAAATTGCCGCTGGTCCAAAGCTCATTGCCCGCAGTGGACGCATCGAAGAGCTTAAAGACCATGGTTTTTGTCCCGGTGACCGGGAATCCGTCTTTTTCCAGACGGCCCTGGTAATTCATCCCCGTTGGGACGGTGCCAGGCACCGCTGTCTCCAGCGGCGTGTATTGCGCATAGAGCGGCGGTGGAGCCGCTTGAAGCGCCAGCACGAATGCTGTGAGTAATCTGATGAGAGTATTTTTTATATCACGTTTCATGACATCCTCCGCGAATGCCCTACCACAATTTCAACTCTTCCTTGACCCGGTCTTTGCGGTCAAAGGTATTCCCTTTGTGTCCGCCGAAGCGGAAGGTTACGCTTACGCGATGCGTAAAATCAAGAGGCCCGTTGTCAACGAAGGCGTAATCGATCAACAATTCGGGCCACCATGAATACTTTTCGACAAATCCCGCCTCAAGCGAGCTGAACCCGACACCGGCTGAAATTCCAAGACCCGCGTCCTGATTTTGACGCCATCCCGTCCGAACGGTGAATTCCTTTACCGGACTAAACTCAATCCCCAGCGCAGCGCTTGGATTTCGCTCTACATCGACAATGGCTTCCGCCACCCAAGTGACGTAGGAACCGGAAAAGGGATAGTCCAGCGGCGTATGATAGGAAACCCCGCCGCGCAGCGTCGCAGGAAGTTGGAATCGTTTTTCTACAAATTTGAGGCCTTTCCCGAGATTGCGGATTGTGGCACCGTAGCGCCACTTATCTTCGGGGCCGCGCACAATAAGGCCGAAATCAGCCGCGACGGTGGTTGTTTCCGCGAACGCTAATTGGGAGTGGATATATTTTGCCGTAGCCCCGTATGACCACCGTCGATCGGAACCGATTTCTTTCGCCCACGAGAGATAGCCCGCGAAATCCTGCGCATCTATTTTTCCGGCAGGTCTGTCGAATTGGTCATACGCATCGAATTTATCAACGCGCAGCATGTTAAAGGCGAACCCAAACGTTCCGTATTTTAGGGTGGGTAAGGCATAGGCACCCCATTCCTGCGTTACCCCTTCAAAGTATTTGTTGTGGGCGAGTGTGATTTCCTGCCGCTGCAGGAAACCGAGGCCGGCGGGATTGTAGTAGATCGCATTAACATCTTCTGCGAGAGCGGTATACGCCTCTCCCAACGAAACAGGTCTTGCACCGGGACCGATCTTAAGAAAGTTAGCAGACGTTGTTCCCGCGCCTTTGAGTGCGTGGGCCGGTGTTGCCAAGAGTATGATCGATGTCAGAGCGAGAAGCGTTTTCAAAATTGGTCCTGGTTTATTTAATGATGGCTAGTTTCCCTATCTTCGATTTTTTGTCATGGTCGGTTGCGACCCACATGTAAACGCCGCTCGCAACCGGATTCCCGTTTTCATTGGCTACCGGATACCATGAAAGGCGGTCGGTACCGCTTGCGTCATGTTCAAGACGTTTAACGAGTTCTCCAGCGAGCGTGAATATCTCAATGGTCGCGCGTGTCGGCAATCGCGTAAATACGATTTCCGTGTGACCCTGACTGGGCACGAAGGGAACCGGATAGGCATGGATTTCCGTGACATCGGCTTGGGCGGTACGCTGGGAGGCAATCACTCCGGGGGCCAAAAGAAACCCTCCGCCCGTCATTTTTGTGATAGAAGTGACCCCTAAACGACCGATTAATTTTATGGTAGAACCTTCTGCTTCCGTGCCATCTCCGGCTGCCGTGAAGTTCGTATTGAGCATCGCGAAGCCAAAACCTGTCATTTGGGCTTCCCCTTCGGCCGGAAGGCTGATTGCTAATAATGCTGTAATAATATAGACAATACGCCGCATGACCTCTCCCGCCCCGACGGTTTCCTTTAGGATCTACCGGGGTCTTCGCTAGAGTAGCTCAGAATGCCGGATTATCAAGTACGTAATTGTTAAATTTGATATACTCATCTTAGTCGCATGGTGCCTGTCTTAGAAGCTGAAACAACCCCTAGAACGCACGTTTCCGACCCTTTCTCTCGGATCCGCCGCGTCACCCGCGTTGTCCCTGTTGGAACTGTCAATGTCGGGGGCAATAACCCCATTCGCCTGCAGTCCATGACAACGACCGATACTCTCGATACCGAGGCAACGGTCCTCCAGACCCTGAAGATGGTTGATGCGGGATGTGAGATCGTGAGGATCACAGCACCCACGGTCAAATCCGCCAAAAATCTTGAAAACATCCGAAACGAACTTCAAAAACGCGGATGCAGCGTTCCCCTTGTTGCCGATATACATTTTGATCCGGCGGCCGCGATGACCGCAGCCGAATTTGTTGAAAAAGTCCGAATCAATCCGGGCAACTTCGTCGATTCGAAGCGTTTCGCTGTACGGGAATACACCGATGTCGAATACGACGCCGAATTGGCACGAATCGAAGAACGCTTCACGCCCTTGGTCGAGAAACTCAAACGACTAGGACGTAGTATTCGTATCGGAACCAATCACGGTTCGCTCTCCGATCGAATTATGAACCGCTACGGCGACTCGCCGCTAGGCATGGTCGAGTCAGCACTTGAGTTTGTGAGAATTTGCGAGAAAAACGATTTCCAAGACATCATCCTCTCGATGAAGGCCTC
>JBFIEP010000220.1:0-5159 GCA_041603335.1 Elusimicrobiota bacterium
ATGAAGGGACTCATCGTCGCGGGGATCGTGGTTTCCGCCGCAGGGTTTGCACTGCTGGCGCTTTCCTCGGGTTCGGCTTCCCTCGTGGCTGCGGGAATGATTGTTTATTTTATCGGGTTTAATTTTATCGAGCCCGCGCTGCCGTCGCTGGTGACCCGTGTGGCTCCGGCGGAACTGCGCGGAACGGCGGTCGGTATTTTTAATATGTGCCAGTTCTTCGGAGCCTTTTGCGGGGGTGCAGTAGGCGGTTGGTTCCTCGGAGCATCCCCCCTTAAACTATTCTGGGTATTGTTGGTCCTTTGCGTCCCGTGGGGGATCGCCCTTATTGGGTTTACCGCCCCGGCCCGGAGAAAGGCCGCTTGAAAAATCTAATTTATTCCTTGATCGCCTCTTCGGTTGTGACGGGATCGGGTTGGACGCTGACCAGTGTAGTCTCTGATCATCTTCCCGAGAGAGCGCGTGATGCGGTTATGGCCCCCGGCGAGATGCTCGTTGAACAGCTTGAAGATCGGAAGGACTATAGGAAGCTTCGCAAGAAAAGTAAAAAAGCTGTGAAAACGGGAAAGAAGCAGCTTTCGAAGGTCCAGGAAGAATTTGAGGATCGCTTTGAACTTGAGCGAAAGGCAGAACTCTACAATGTGAGCGTCTGGGCGCTCCTCGGTTTTGCATTATGCACCCTGCTGACGCTGGCTCTAGGCATTTCTTCCTTCATGACAGCCGTCAGCCTAGGGTTCAAGGTCACCCTCGCGATGATATTCCTGCAGGGTGCCTTAGTATTCGGCGGACTCCTCGCCGTTCAATCCCTGCGCTAAACGCAACAAACGCACGCGGTGCCAGGCACCTTTAAGGCACCTTTAGTACGAGGCCATCGAGGGGTCGATCTTTTCGGCCCAGGCCAGGATTCCGCCCTCCAGATTGATGACGTTGGTATAGCCTTGGGTTTTTAGAAATCCTGTGATTTTTCCGGAACGGGCGCCCGAGCGGCATTGGACGACGACTTGTTTATCCTTGGGGATCTCTGCGAGTCGGTCCTGAACTTCTCCCATCGGGATAACGACGGATTCTGCGATTTTACAGATATCGATTTCGTGGGGTTCCCGTACGTCGAGGAGAAAAAAATCTTCCTTTGCATCGATTTTCTGCTTCAGTTCTTCAACCGTCATTTCTTTTTCTGACACGGGTGGGGCCTCCTGTTTTTTAATGCCGCAAAATTGTTCGTAGTCGATAAGTTCGGTGATCGTCGGGTTGGTGCCGCAGGCCGGGCAGTTGGGATCCTTGCGCAGTTTGAGCTTTCGAAAGTCCATCGCGAGTGCGTCGAATGTGAGCAGGGTTCCGATGAGGGAATCCCCTTTCCCGAGAATGAGCTTTATCGCTTCCGTGGCTTGAAGTGCTCCGACCGTTCCGGGAAGGACGCCTAAAACGCCGCCCTCCGCACAGGAAGGGACGAGCCCGGGCGGAGGCGGGGCGGGATAGAGGCAGCGGTAGCAGGGGCCTTTCTTCGCCCAAAACACCGAGACCTGGCCTTCAAACCGGAATATTGAGGCGTAGACGTTGGGAATGCCTGTTAGGACGCAGGCATCGTTGACGAGGTAGCGTGTCGGGAAGTTATCCGTGCCGTCGACAACGAGATCGTATTGCTTGAAGAGCTCCAACGCATTTTCGGAAGTGAGGCGAGTTTCATGCCCAACGACCTCGATATGGGGATTCAGATCGAGTAATCGTTCCTTGGCCGCTTCAATCTTTTTCCTGCCGACAGCGCTTTTCCCATAAAGAATTTGCCGTTGAAGATTGGAATCATCAACGACGTCAAAATCGACGATTCCGATGCGTCCGACACCGGCAGCGGCGAGGTAGAGCCCCATCGGCGCGCCGAGTCCCCCCGCTCCGATCATGAGAACCTTGGCGTCTTTTAGCTTGAGTTGGCCTTCCTTGCCGACCTCGGGCATGATGAGGTGACGGGAATACCGGGCCACCTCTTCATTCGAGAGCGTTGTTCCCCCCGCGATTGCGGGTACGATCAGAAGTTCATCTCCATCCTTGAGCGGCGTTTCGGGGCCTTTGAGACTGCGGATGTCTTCGTCATTTAAATAGACGTTTACGAAATTCCTTAACGCCCCCTTTTCATCAAGCAGGTGTTTCCCGAGGGCTTCGTGCCGGGCCGTCAGATCTTTAATGGCCTCGCCTACAGTGGCGGCATCAACCGACACGGAAGCTTGTTTTTCCGTGAAAGGGCGCAAGGCGGTCGGGATTGCGATGGTTACGGGCATGGTATCTCTCCTTCTACAAAACTGTTCCTGTCTTCGGATAGAAGCCAAACCCGAGCGTCCCGGTCCTTTCCTTCCCGCACCGAGACGATGAGGTAGGCGTAAGACGGCCAAGCGTGGTCGAGATCAAACGGCGAGGGCCACGCGGCATGATTGGGGTGCGAGTGGTAGATCCCGAGGACGCCTCTGTTGGTTCCCGCGAATTCACGTTCAAGTTTAACGAATACATTCGATTCGATTTTGTAGCGCCGCCCCTTGGTTTCCGTTTCCCACGTATTATCAAGACGGCGCGACTCGTCGGCATTCAAGGATTGATCGGCGCTTCCAAAATTATCGGGAAGTGTGCCGATGAGTAAGCCGCAGCATTCATGCGGAAATGTCTCTCGGGCATGGGCGCGCAGGTCGGCTTCAACGGCCGGATCTAATTTAAGCTTCATCCCAAAACCTGTCGCCTAGGTAGCGTTCGCCGCTGTCAGGCAGAATCGTCGCGATCGTCGCGTGTTCCCCTGCTTCTGAAAGGTTTTCACCGAGTCGGAGTGCGGCGAGCAAATTGGCGCCTCCAGACGGTCCGATCAGGAGACCGTGTTCCTTAGCGGCTCTACGGCATAGCGCCTGCGCGTGCTCGGTTCGGATGATCGCTTCTCCGTCTGCAAGTTCAGGGTCATGAATGCCGGGAATGGTTGCCGTCTCGAGATGTTTAATTCCGTCCAGCGCGTGTATGGGGCTGTCGGGCTGCACGGCAATCGCCTGCAGGGCGGGATTTTTTTCCTTCAGGAAAACCGAGGTCCCGCGAAAGGTTCCGGTTGTTCCGAGGCCCGTGATGAAATGGGTGATCGCTCCATGGGTTTGTTCCCAGAGTTCCGGTCCTGTCGAGGTGTAATGGGCTTTCCAATTTTCAGGATTGTTGTATTGATCCGGATAAAAGTATTTCCCGGGTTCGGCGGAGATGAGGCGGTTTATCTCGCGGACGGCACCGTCGGTGCTTTCCTGCTGATCGGTCAGAACGATTTTAGCCCCTAGGAGCTGCAGTACGCGGAGGCGCTCTTTGTTGATCACGTCCGGTATGGCGAGGACGACCTTGAATTTCAAGCGTGCGCCCATCCACGCGTAGGCGATGCCTGTATTCCCCGAGGTCGCGTCGATGAGAGACCTCCCCGTTCCAAGATCGCCGTTTTTAAATCCGGCGCTCACCATCGCCGCCGCCGCGCGGTCTTTGACTGAACCGCCGGGATTGGCCCATTCCGCCTTGGCGTGAACGCGCACATTCTCGGAAAGCTTTCCGAGAGCTGAAAGATCCAATAAAGGCGTTTTGCCGACTGAGATTGTCACGGGCATGGGTTTAAAGATACAGTAATAGGCAGTGTAAGGAACTTGACTAATTTAGTCAAGATTAAAATAGGGACGGTTTAATGGCTCTCGCGGATAAAAAATGTATTCCCTGCCAAGGCGGCGTTCCCGCTTTGGAACCTGAGAAATGCCGGGAACTGCTCAAGGAATTGAGCGGATGGATTCTCAACGATAAAGGACATCTCGAGAAGACCTACTCTTTCGACGATTTTAGAAAGCCGTTTGAATTCGTTAAACGCGTCGGAGAAATGGCGGAGGAGCAGGGACATCATCCGGATTTGTTCCTCGCTTGGGGCAGGCTTACAATCGAGGTGTGGACGCATAAGATCAATGGTCTGGTTGAAAGCGACTTCATCTTTGCGGCGAAAGCGGACGCGCTTCTCGAGGCGTAATTGAAGGACCAAGGCGAAATTCTCGTCGTTTCCTGCTACGAATTGGGGCGGCCCCCGGCGGGGGCCGCCCTGCCGTATTCCTGGCTGCGCAGGGCCGATTATTTCCCCGCTCTGGCCGACCTCGCTGTGGACGCGCCAAGTGATCAGGATTTGCAGCGTGCAAAGCTCATCGTCATCTCAACGCCGATGCATACAGCATTGCGTTTAGGATCCTCATTTGTGGATCGGGTTCGCCAGGTGAACCCCGGAGCTAAAATCCTTTTTCACGGTCTGTATGCATGGCTCAACCGCGGCCATTTGTTCGCACGGGACGCCCACCGCGCAGACTATGTGATCGGGGGTGAAGCGGAAGAGGCAATCGTTGCGGTCGCGGATGCTTTGGATTCCGGCGGGGATCCGGCAGCGGTTCCGGGCGTGTCCTCTTGGGATAAGCGTGTTGCTCCCATTCTTAAGCGGCTTGCCCATCCCCATATCGATGCGGCGCAGCTTCCCCCACTGGAATCTTACGCCCGATTAAAACGCGACGGGAGAGAAATTTTTGCCGGCTCGGTCGAGTCTACGCGGGGCTGCAAGCATGTGTGCCGCCATTGCCCGCTCACGCCGGTATACAACGGCCGCTTCTTCGGAATCGATGATGCGGTGGTTGTTGCCTCGGTGCGGCGGCAGGTAGAAGAAGGAGCCGGGCATATCACTTTTTCCGATCCCGATTTCCTGAACGGACCCACGCGGGCACTCAAGCTGGTTCAGAGACTGCACCGCGAGTTTCCGATGTTGACCTTCGATTTTACGGCGAAAATCGAGCATCTGATCCGCTTCAAGGAAATGCTCCCTCAATTCAGCCGTGCGGGAACCCTGTTTATTGTGAGTGCCGCGGAATCCCTCAATGACCGTGTGCTCATGCTGCTGGATAAGGGGCATACCGCAGAGCAGGTCCGCGAAGCGGTGCGGGTTTGCCGCTCCTCCGGGATTGTTCTGAGGCCGACGTGGGTGACGTTTACCCCTTGGACCGATTTGAATGATTTTAATGAGCTAATGACCTTCCTGGAAAAAGAACAGCTCGTGTATTCGGTCGAGCCCGTTCAGTTGGCGATTCGATTGCTTATTCCCCCGAACTCGGCCCTGGTTAATTTACCGCAGATGAAAACACATCTAAAGG
>JBFIEP010000221.1:0-5138 GCA_041603335.1 Elusimicrobiota bacterium
CCGTAAGCCACATTCACGAAGAAACCTCCCTTGCAAAGACGTTTCGACTAGAACTCCCGGACGAAGCCTCCTTTCTATTCGAATCCGGTCAGTTCGTGATGGTGAGTCTCCCGGACGAACCTGAGAAGGCGCGTGCATTTTCAATCGTATCCTCACCCCTTCAAACCGGGTTTATTGAAATCACGGTTGAAGCCTTTGAAGATGTATCGCGGAGAATCTGTTCTCTGAAGGGAGGCGAGATCTTACTTGTCAGCCCGCCGACCGGGAAATGGAAATTCCTCGAAGAGGATAAACACGCCGCATTTGTTACCTGCGGTGCGGGAATAGCACCGTTTCGCTCCATGATTCGCTACACGCTTGAAAAGGGTTTGCCCAATCACGTCGACCTGTTTTACGAGGCGCCACACCCTGCCGCTATCCCCTACCGGCGGGAACTGGCGGAATTTTCCGATCAAGGGATAGGAATCCACTTGAGTCTTACCGAACCGGACTCTGTCGATTCGGATGATGAAGCCCCGTGGGAAGGAGAAACAGGATCTTGGACGATTCCGATGATCCGCAAACGCCTCAATAATTTTAAACAAACCGCATTTTACCTATGCGGTTCCGGAAAACAAATCGAACGTCTCGTACCCAAACTGATTAAAAGCGGCATTCCGGAGGAACGAATTCGTGCTGAAAAATGGGGCGATTATTAAGTGGGGAAAAACCGTTTAATTCTCGCTTCGGGGTCGCCCCAGCGGCGAAAGCTTCTAAAAAAACTCGGGCTTTCCTTTCGCGTCATCGTCCCGGATGTAGATGAATCATCCAGCCAGACCCGTCCCGACCGGCTCGTCTCGACGCTTGCCCTGCTCAAAGCACGGACCGTCGCAAATAAACACCCCGGGAAACTTGTACTGGGCGCGGACACGATTGTTGTCCATAGGGGGAAAATCCTTCTAAAACCCACGAGCCGCCGAAACTCCAAAGAAATTCTGGAAACTCTTAATGGGAGTTGGCATCGTGTGTATACGGGCGTCGCCCTCATCGACGCGAACGGCAAAGCCTGGCGCGGTGTCGAGGTCAGCAAGGTTAAAGCCCGCCATCTTCCCGAGGATACAATCGCGCGTTTTACCGGACGGCATATGGATAAAGCCGGCGGATACGCCGTCCAAGACAAAAACGACCCCTTTATAGAACAAATTGTCGGGCCGCTGGATAATGTCATCGGCCTGCCGCTGGGCGTCGTCAAAAAACTCCTACGCTGCGCCGCCAAGGGCTGCAAATGACGCCGTTTCAAGCATCAACAGGTTTACGCGCGGCAAATTTAGCGATTTTTGGCGGCTGGCTTGCTCTTTCCAAAGGGGAGAATCAGCTCGTTCATCTCATGCCGGCAATCGGGATACTCGGTGGGGCCGCTCTCGGGAATGCCCTCCTCGCTTGGCGTAAAGAGGATATTCCCGATGGAGCCATTGCAGGTCTCACTTTTTTCGAAATCGTTCTCATCACCTGGGCGGCCCTCTGGGCAAAAAACCCGAACATTGAGCACCATTTAGCCCTCCTCATTCCACTCGCCGTCGCATGCCGGGGTCTCCCTTGGCAATGGACAACGGGGCTCATCACCACCGCTCTCGCCGCCGTCTTATGGCTCTCCCGCGGAGCGGGAGAACCCCCAACCGCGCTGCCCTATCGGTTAATCGTTCTCGCGTTTCTCCCTGGCGCTGTCGGAATTATCGGGGCCTCACTAACGCGCAAACAAAGTGAAAAACTCCACTCCCGCTTAGCACTTAACCGGAGCGTTCTGTTCCATGAATTCTTAGCCCATCTTCTCTTTCAAGTGCGCGAGTATCTGACATCCATTACCAGCGTCAGCCAACACATGCCGGCGATGGTCTCGGATCCAAAGTCAAAGGAACTCGCCCAGAAATTGGCGCGCATGGTCAGCGAACTCAACGATAAAGTCGGGCGCATGTTTGAAACCGTCGAATCCCATACCACTACACGGCGTCCGCAAAAAAGTTTTGATTTTTCTCTCAAAGAACTTATTCAAGAGGCCATGGACCTCGCTACAGAAGCCTTTCCCGTCAAGAAACTCGAAACCAAAATCTGGGTTGATCCTTCGATCCCACCGCTTCAAGGCGATCGGGATATGTACTTCGCTATCGTGTCCGCCGTCATTGAAAACGCACTCGAAGCGATGCAGGAAACAAGGATTGGATCCCACTTGAATGTCTCGGCAAGGTCGGTATTGGAAAAAGATCTCGCCGAAATTCAATTCATCGACGATGCAGGCGGGATACCGCCTGGAGACGTTGGTCGTGTGCTGACGCCGTTATTTACGACGAAGTCGCGTATCGGAGGCGTCGGAATAGGACTTTCGATGTCGCGCCGAATGCTTGAGCATATGGGGGGGACCGTACAGGTCCGCTCGGAAAACGGCAGCACCTTCATCCGCCTCATCATTCCCTTCCGGCCGACACTCCCGATGATTCGAAATGAGGAGTCGACCTGGGCCGGGCGAAGGGCTGACGCTTAAATTTTTTTAAATAGTTTCGCGCTTCGTGCGCGATGCTCACAGATTTGCGAACGGCAAATCTGCGAGCCCCAGGCGCTATCCGACTGCCGGAAAAATATTAATTAATTTTAAGTGACAGCTGGGACGACCCCGGGGCTCGCGCGTTTTGTGAAGCAAAACCGCGAGCATCGCGCACGAAGCGCGAAACCTTTTATTTTTTACGCTTCTGATACTCACGCCCCAGCCTCTCAAGTTCATTCTGCATGTTCTGAGGCAATTTCAGCCCATTCACTGTCGGCACGACCTTGGGGATACCGCCTGCGGTTTTCTTCTTAGTTCTACTGCTGGTACCATGATCCTGCGTCAGCGTGGATTCCGCGGCCGCCTCGGCCTCATAAATTTCGGGTTTGTCGCGTTCCAAAATCTGCTGCGCCTTCGGATCGCCCATCAGCACTGCCTTTAATGCCCGCATCGCTTCCGCTTTTTCCTTCGCCTCATAACCGGCAGGATCACGCGCCGCAAACGCAGCCGCGTTTTCTTCGCCTTCATAAGAAGCGGGTAACGCGGCTCCGCCGCCGCCGCCCATCACCGCTCCCCCGGAGGAGCCGCCTAACGGCTTGGACATCGTCATCTTCGCCTTCTCTTGAGTTTCCGCAACCGGAGGCTGGGAAACGGCCTTGGGCATCTCGAATTGCACGGGTGCTCGCCGGGCCTTTTTCTTAGGGCGTCTTTTCGGACGGGGTTTCACTTGGGTCAGCGCACGTGTCGGCTCACGCGGTTGCTCAGGACCGAATTTCCGGTAGGGTAATGAGTGGCTTTTGGCCTGATCAATCTGAATCGTTGACGGTTCGGGGGGCGGGGGAGGAACATAATGAACGCTGGGAGGGGGTTTGGGCGCGGGGCGGGCGGCAAAATATCCCGCGCCAAGCACCGCCAGACTAAATGTCACCGCCGAGGCAAAAACCGCTATCCTGCGAACAGCGGCCGGAGACGTCTCCGCTTCAAGTTCGGCCTCAATGGATTCAGGGGAACGGCCTTCCCCGGCCTTCCAATCGGTCATACTATTAGCGTAATGACAAACCTGGACCTGGTCCAGGTTTCCATTTACGATATTGGCCAATGGATTCCGAAAATCCCCCGGGGAACACGCCCGAGCAGAAGCCGTTTATCCAGCCGCCTCCCGGCATGCAGCCCCCACCGGCGAAGCAAGCCGCCCGACAGCCGGCTCAAAGCGAACCGGCCAAGCGCCCGGTACCCCAACGGCCTCCGCCCAAGCCCGCACCGTCGGGACCGGCACCCGCATTCAAGGAACATTTCGAATCCGCCGTCTCCGCCCTATTTTCCCCGGGAGCGACATTCACAAAACTCGCACTCAGGCCCGCGCCCGCCTTCGCCGAGTCAGGGTTAGCAGGAATGGTATGGG
Source organism: Elusimicrobiota bacterium (assembly GCA_041603335.1). Lineage (GTDB taxonomy): Bacteria > Elusimicrobiota > Elusimicrobia > UBA1565 > UBA1565 > UBA1565. The sequence continues at coordinate 3,918 of JBFIEP010000221.1, forward strand.
CAGTAGGCGCTAGTGCATTAGGAATCCTTATCATTCAAATGCGGCTTCCCGCAGACGCAGGACTCGGCGTCGTAACCATGATTTTGTCCTTCGTTGCCGTTGTCACCGCTTCAGCCTTCGGCATTGTCCTCGTTTCGGGATTACTCCACGGCATTTCGATTGTATCCGGTGGCAGTGGAGGATTTGACCGCTCCCTTCAAACCGTGGCTCACCTCGCGCCCCTACTTTCCGTCCTTGCTGTCATCCTTTGGTTTTCCAATCCGTTACTCTTAATCCTGCCAACACTCTGGGGAACCTGGCTAACGGTTCACGCGATTGGGAATCTACATGACGCCGATTTGGGCCAGGCGTGGATGGTTGCAGGAGCGCTCGGTCTTGCCGCAGCAGGCAGTCAGATTATCTGGCGCGCCGATGTCGCGGTCGCCTATTTTGGAATCGAAGACCGGATTACAATTTACGCGGTGGACCCGAATGCCGCTCGACGCTATTCCAACGAATCCGCGAAAACCTTGAGGGCTCCTATGCGCACGGGCCGGACAGCCGCTCCGGCAATGCCTGAAAATCCCATGAATGTAGGGGGATCTGGAAACGGGAATGCCGGATCTTTTGGCATGATTCGCCAGCCAGGCACACAAACAAACCTCGCCGGCGATCCGAACCTTCAGATGCCCCATATGCCGGCTCAAATTCCATCCGATCCGGTCGAAATGCAGAAAATGGGAATGGGAATGTTAGGAGACATTAAGTCTCAAATGGATGCCAATCCCGATTTGATCGAGCAGCTTCCTCCCGACCAGCGGGATTTGGTTAAGAAATACCTGGATATCGCTGAGCGGGCCTCAAAGGGGGATATCTCCGCGGTGAAAGACCTCGATCCCGAAGACATAAAAGCGGATTCCCGGAATCTCATGAAATACGCCAACGAACAGGGCACTCCCCGAAAGCGCCGTTAAAACGCTATAATGCCCGTCGTGAGCACAACGGCGAGCCCTCCCAAAGGACGAAAACTCCCACCCTGGCTGAAAGCCGAACTTCCCTCGGGTGCCGAATATGCCCGCATCAAAAACCAAATGGGAGACGGTGTTCTTCATACCGTTTGCGAAGAGGCTCGCTGCCCGAATATAGGCGAATGCTGGAATGGGGGGACCGCGACATTTATGGTCATGGGCGAGTCCTGTACACGCGGGTGCCGTTTTTGTTCGGTGCAGACCGCCAAGACTC
>JBFIEP010000222.1:0-5128 GCA_041603335.1 Elusimicrobiota bacterium
ATTCGCTTAAAGAATCGGTCGCTTCGTTGGTGGGTCCGGCGCAGGCCGTTGTTTCCGACAATGGAACGATTATTTTTTCCCGCCTGACTAATCCCATCCGCGTGATTGCCGATCCGCTCAACGGGACGTTTCGGGTGTGCAGCAGCGGCTGCAGTGAAAAGGATTATTTAACGATCGATGGGAAGTCTCCTGTCATTGCTGCGACAAAGCCGACACCCAAGAAAAAGAAGAAAAAAAAGAAGAGACGTTGGTGGTTCGGCGGCTCGGATGACGATGATGATGAAGAAACCCAGGACGAAGAAGAGGCTCCCAGCCTCCCAACACGGTTTGTAATTAAAGAACTGCAGTAGGTCTCTGTATCTCACCAAAAAAGTTTGTCTTCCATTTTTTAGATGCTTAGGACTTGCAAAATCTAATGATCTGTATATACTTGTATATACAATGATCTTTCTCTACCGGGTAACAGAAGCACTGAAATCCAGGGGCACCGCCTACGCAATAGTCGGCGGGCATGCACTCGCATTCCATGGTGCCCTGAGGGCCACATTCGACATCGATATCGTAATAGAACTCAATAAAAAAAATATCAACAATGCCGAAGAGGCACTCAAAAGCCTCGGGCTAAAATCCCGGCAACCTATCACTGCTGAAGATATGTTCAATTTCCGGCAGGAATATATCGACAAAAAAAACCTCAAAGCATGGTCTTTTCAAAATCCATCCGATCCCTCGGAAATAGTCGACATTGTCATCATTTATGACTTAAAGAAGATGAAGTCAAAAAAAATAAAATCCGGGAAGCATGAAATTCGAGTTATATCCAAGAAAGATCTTATCGCCATGAAAAAGGCGGCGGGCAGACCTCAGGACATTGAAGATCTAAAAGCCCTGGAGGGAAATCCATGAGGACTGTTCAAAAATTCACGAAGGAATACTTAGAGCAGTGCCGCAATCTGACGCCGGAGCAGATTGCTAAATGGCTCGATGACGTGCGCATCATGCATGTGAAGAATAGGCCCGTAAAAAGCCGACCCATCAGTATTCGAATACCGGAAAACGTGCTTGCGTCTTTCCGTAGAAAAGCGGAGTTAATGGATGTGTCTTACCAGACACAAATCAACAGATTAATGGTTAGTTGGATAGAGGGTGAAGAGACGCCCGGGTCTTGATATGCGCGGATAACAACTCAAGCATTCCCCGCGCAAGAACCGCGCTCACAATGATCGCCCACGCCGCACTCACGGCGGGATTCTTAACCCCAAATCCTAAATTCATCGCCAAATGCGCCGCCAACCCAAAAACGGCAGCCGCCCCAGCCAACGACGCAGGCATCCGTTCCCGATAGAGCACACCAAATAGAATCGGCACAAACGAAGCCGCCGCCATACCGTAAACGCCCTGCTGGGCGAACAGCCCCACCAACTTCGGCGGGTCCCAGGCGAGTGCCAATGAAATCAACCCGATCGCAACGAGAACAACCCGGGAGAGAAGAAGGCCCGAGCCTGCCTTTTCGCCGCGGAGCGGCAAATAGAAATCGTTTACAACGGTAGTGGAAAGAGCGACCAGGATTCCATCCAATGTCGACATCCCCGCGGCGAGTAGAGCGACGCATACAAAGGTAAACGCCCCCGTCCCGAACGCATGCTGGATGTAGGCCACCACAACCGCGTCCTGACGCGGTATCACAAGACCGGCCATCTTCGCGTGAAAGCCCGTGAAGAGCATAAGGGAGAACAACCCGCCTGCAGTCAACGTCGTGATGAGAAATTTGTTCACATCTTTACCCGAGCGCAGGTACAAAAGCTTCGTGAGGATGTGCGGCTGCATCATAAGGGCGAAAGTTACGACAAACCCGCTCACAAACACGGAGAAGAAACTCCCGTAGAGAGAGGAAGACGGGTTTATCGCGGCAGCGTAGCCGGGAGACACCGAGGCGAGCGACTCGAAGAACCCTGCGGGCCAATACTTCCAGCCGGAGGCAAAAACAATGACGGAGATTACGGCCATAATCACGCCCTGAAAGGCATTCGTATAGGCGTGGGCGTAACTTCCCCCCATAAGAACGTAAGAAAGTACGAATAGGAACACGCCGATGAGTGCCGTGTGCTGGGAGATGCCAAACAAGGCCGAGGTCAACATGGCACAACCTACGAGGATTAACACGATGAAGGTAATGCTCAATAGGCTCATCCCCGCAAAGAAAAGCGAGAGTGCAGAACTTCCGTAACGGATGCGAATCCAATGCGGCACGGTCAACGCACCGGAACTGGAGCCGAAACGTCTAAAACCGGAACTCAGGATGATGAGCGCTGCCGCAATGCCCGCGAGTGCTGCGGGACCGTAGTGCAGGAAGGCACTCAGGCCGTGGGTAAAGACAAAGCCCGGATTAATGACGAAGGTCGCCGTCGAGGCAATCGAAGCGGCCATAGTAAGACCAACGAGTACGGGCCCCATGTCGCCGTTACCGACCGCGAACCCTTTTAAGGAAGTCGTTTTCCGCATACCACGAATCGAAAGACCGTAGGTTAAAGCGACATACGCACCGACAACTAAAAATTTCATCATCGGAGTATCCCCTTTAGAACCGCCTCTGTTTCTGAGGGACAGTCGAGCTGCGGCATATGCCCGCAGCCTGGGATTTCGTGAAGACGTATAAAAGGACTCGCCATCGCTCCCTGACGGATAGGGCCGAGCTGCAGGAACGTGTCACCGTTTCCCAGGATAATATCAACGGGAATACCGTTGGCCGCGATAAACCCCAGCGGGGTATAGATCGAGGTTTTAAACGAGGCCCGAATGTATCCCGACGCCGCCTCGGGAGAAAAACCATTAGACAAGAGGTCTGAGAGATACGCCTCGCGGGCGGCATCGTTGGTAAAGAGAGCTCCGAAGTCTTTTCGCAGTTTCGGCTCATCCCATTTTGCGAGACGCTCTGGAGTGAAGTCCTTCATCAAGGTGTTGATCACGGGGGTGGGCAACGCCCAAAAACCGCCGGGGTTGAGTAAAATCACGCGCTCTACTTTTCCGGGATGACGCGCGGCAAACGCGGCGGCCCACTGGGCACCGGCCGAGTTTCCAATAAGAATAATTTTCCCATCCGGCGCGGCGGCGGAAACATGTTTAAGGATAGAGCCTTTATCGAAAGGTCCGCTGCCGGCGGGCGCGCCGCCGAATCCCGGCAGGGTTACTCCGGCTACGGTGCGTCCCAGATAAGCGACCGCTCCCATATCGGAACCGCCTGAAAACTGACCCGGAATAAATAGAATCGCGCTCAATGCCGCTGCCTTCATCGCTCCAAATGCTCCGGCAAACGGTCGTAACGCATAAGCGGTAAATAATGATCACCATCGGCGATGACAGCCTCGATCCCTTGAGGCCCCTTGAGCAAAGTTCCGACAGGCGGGAGTTTTTTGGGGGCTTTAATCCCGAGCTTAGAAAGCATCAGGCGTTCCACCTCCCACGGCAACAGCGCATCATCATGTGAATATACCACGCGAATACGGGCCCCCAACGACTGCAGACGCTCGGCAGAGGCATCATCGAAATCAAGGGCAAACCCATCGCGAACACGCCGCAATGCGGCTTCCTGCCATTCGGGTTCGCGGGCGGCAGCGTCGACCTCCGCGAGGAAGCGTTGGCGCAAAGGTTCGATATCTTCGGGCCAAGGCTCGGAAAGATCCTGCTTAAGCATGCGTTCGATATCCCGGACGGCCAGCGCGAGTGCGGTTCGGCGCTGTATGGCCCAGCCTGCTTCAAGCATGGCCGCGGAGAAAATGAAAAAAGGATTCACTTTTGCGATATCGTTCCAATATTCAACGATCCGGTCTCCCTGATCGATGGAATCAACAAAACGCCGGAGGCCCCATGCGAGTACTTCCATTGAATTGCCCATCAAAGACTCGCTTCCAGGAACATGCGTCGTGGGACCGAACAGGGTTACCCGTGCACCCTTTAACAACGCCAGCGCATCGGCGATCTCGACCTCGTGATCGAGCTGAACCATACGCTGCAGCACCATTGCCGCGTACGAGTGCAGCGCCAATTCTACAGTGGACGAACCGCTGTCGCTGGCAGCCTTGAGGATCATTTTGGCGAGATCACGCGCATCTTCATCTATGACGCTCTTGGTCGAAGACCACCCCGAAGGGGCGAGACCACGTAAATTCAACCGATACTCCAAACGCTCGGGGGCGGGACCCTTTTCGAAATGAACGTCGAAACTTTGGGCTAAGGCGAGCCCGCCGACAAATACCCGCGGCGGCGTCTTTGCGGCGACAGGTCCGCGCCGGTGGTAAACAAGATACCCCAGAGAACCGGAAAGCCAACCGCGCCCCGGGGGAGTGGGCACCGCGACAGCGGTTTCGCCCCCGGAAGGAAATTTTTGTCCGTCAAAAAATCCTCCCAGAAAATTTGCCGCCATCCCCGGCGAATTACCAAGGCGGCGCTCCATTTTAAGGGTCTGTTCAAGCACCCGAACGGGAGAAGCGGAGTTGGCAGAATTCACCGCCGGCATCGTCATCAACTCGGGCAGCTTCGTCATGACCGGTTCCGGCAGCGTCAGTGAAACCGGAATCTGGAGGGTTGGAAGGTTAGAACCCAGCAATGTCGGAAGAACCGCAGCGGAAGGAGAACCCAGCATAGGGGTCACCGAGGGAAGCGTGGGCATAAACATCGTCTGCCCCACGACAGGCATGACGCCTTTCACAACGCCGATGCGGGCATGGGCCTGAGGAGCGCAGAAAATGAGCAGCCACGAGAATAGCAGCATGGTCTTTATCCTACCCGCATCCTGTTTTAAAACACTAGTCCAAGCGTACTGGTTTCGCCGCATCATCGGACCCCCCGCCATCTGGGACCGTTGAGCCAAGAAGCGATATCCGGCCAGAGTTGTTTATGCGCCTTGCCGCTTACGGCAAGCCCGGCATGCCCCCCTTGAAAACGAAAAACGGTGGGCTGAGGAGAAGAAACAAGCTCGCGGAGCGCCAATGTCGATTCCGGCGGGACGAGATTGTCCTTTTCAGCGACAAGAATACCCAGGGGGCAGCGTATTTTTTTGAGATTCACTTCTTCCTTGCCAACGCGAAGACCTCCGACGCGAAGCCGGTCTTCCTGATAAATACCCCGCACG
>JBFIEP010000223.1:0-5109 GCA_041603335.1 Elusimicrobiota bacterium
AGTCGTTGGTTTTATGCTGGGGGGACCTATCGGAGCGGCCGTTGGTTTTATCGCGGGTTTCTTTATCGGCGCCCTAGTCGGTAAAGCAACCGGCGTCGGGACCTAAGACAGTTTTTCGATCCAGTCTTTCGCTTTTGTAAATTCCTTTAACAAGGCTTCCCGCTTTCCCATCTCGAAATCCGCAAAATCAAACCCCGGCGCGACGGTACACCCGACAAAACAAAATTCAGATTCGGGCTCGGGTAAAGACCCAAACCAGGACCCTGCTGGAACGCAGTATTGAGGATTTTTGGGGGATAGAACCGTCTCCACTATTTCGCCGCTTGAGCGAATCTCCACGATGCGAAGCGGACCCCCGCCGTAAAAATGCCACAACTCATCGGCCTGAATGCGATGGAGCCGGGACTTGGTCCCTTTGGGGAGAAGAAAGTAGATTGCGGTGGACGCGTTTCGTTTCCCGCGCGGCGTCTCGAAGGATTCCGGGGATCGATACGTTTCTTTGTAGAACCCGCCCTCGGGATGCGGTGCGAGGCCTAATTTTTCAACGAGCGGATTCATGTTCCGGATGAATCGGGCGCGTCATAAGGGACGTGAGCGCGTCTTGGGGGTTCTTGGCTTCAAAGAGCACGGCGTGCACTTGATCTGTGATCGGCATCTCGATGCCGAGTTCATCGGCAATAGATTTAACCGAGCGTGTGGTCGGGACCCCTTCGGCAACCTGTCCCAAGCGTTCCAACGATTCCTCCATGGAGAGTCCTTCCGCAAGCATCATCCCAAGGCGGCGGTTGCGGCTCAGTCCCCCGGTGCAGGTAAGGACAAGGTCGCCCATTCCCGCGAGACCGAGAAAGGTCATCGGGTCTGCACCGAGCTTCACCCCGAAGCGTGTTATTTCGGAGAGGCCGCGTGTGATGAGAGCGGAGCGTGCATTCGCACCGAGTGCGAGTCCATCCGCGGCGCCCGCGGCTAAGGCGATTACGTTTTTAACGGCTCCGGCTACCTCCACGCCGATGACATCGACACCTGGGTAGGCGCGCGTTGTCGGCGTGAAGAATAGATGCGCCCATTCGGTGGCGCGTTCCAAAGACGTGTTGGCAAAAGCAACTGCGGTCGGAACGCCGTTTGCGGTTTCCTCCGCGAATGAGGGGCCCGATAGCACGTAGATGTCATCGGCGGACGGGCGGCCGAGCGCTTCTTGAATAATGGCTGTCGGAAATCGGTGGGTCTTCGTGCAGATTCCCTTTGACGTGCTTACGATCGGAGTAGAAAGGGGGATGGTGTTCTTGAGCGGAGCGAGTGCGTCCCGCAGCGCTTGGGTCGGCAGCGCTATCACGATTGCTTCCGCGTCGGTGACGGCTTCGTTTAGATCAAGGGTCGCTTTGATCCGGGGATCGATGGGGACGTCGGGAAGGTAGCGTCCATTGCGTTTGGTTTCGTTGAGAGAGCGTACGGTGTCGGCATCGCGTCCCCATACCGCGACCCGATCGGTGTGGTGAATGACGACGGATGCGAGGGCGGTTCCCCAGCTTCCCAGTCCGAGCACGGCGGCCTTCGTGATTTTCTTCACAGCGTCTCTCCGTATTTTATTTCCAACAATCTACGTCCTAGTTGGGAATTTTTAACAAATCTCGCAATAACGAAACTGCCTACCAGTAGCACTCCTGAAATTACAAGATTCCTTGGATCTGCCCAGGCACTTCCAAATAAGACGAACATGAGTACGCCGGGGATGATTCCAATGAATGTGCCGATCGCATAATCAATGAAACGCATCTTGGTAAGACCGCACGCGAAATTAAGAAGATCAAAGGGTACGAAGACAAGGCGCATCAAAAGAACCGTCATGATGCCGTTGTCGATGAGGTGGGTGTCGACGCGTTTGACTAGGGGGTGATCCCGGAATCCAACGAGCCAATCGCGTCCGAGGAACCGGGCAAGGTAGAAGGCGAATGCCGCACTTAAATTTTCTCCGATAAGAGTGTAGAACAGACCCGTCGTGGGGCCCCATATGAGTCCGGCAGCTGCCGATGGAATGGATGCGGGCAGCAGTGTGAGTGGTCTTACGGTATAGGCAGCGATAAAGAAGAGGGGACCCCAGGGTCCGGAGGCGGCAGTCCAGTCGTGAAGAACCGTCGGGATTTCGTTCGCGGTAATCCCGGACCGGATGTACCCGGCAACCATGGCAACAAACAGCACCACCCAGACAACTAGGATTCCGATCTTAATTATCGTCGATCGAGTGCTTGGCTTCATTTTTGAGATAGTGGGAGAATGCTTTTTTTGCGGCAGGGGTTCCAATGCGTCCAAGAGCGACTGCGGCGCTGTAGCGGACGTCGGGGCTTGGATCCTTCAGCGCCCGCTTGAGTTGGGGGAGTGCTCCGTCTGCGGCTGCCCCAATGTTTCCGAGTGCTAATGCGGCGCTCGCGCGCACACGCGGGGATTCGTCGCGTAAATGAATCATCAGTGCGCCGACGGCGCGTCCGGCTTTTGCCCCCAACCAGCCCAGTTCATCGGCGGCGCGGGCGCGAATCGGAGGAAATTCGTGGTCGAGGGATTCGAGTAAACCCGGAATCGGATCGAATTGAGGCACATGAGGCTCAATGTCAAAGGTCTCTGCTTCGGCTGAGACGGAAAGTGCTGTCCTCCCCTCCGGGACTTTCGGTGCTTCGAGCCGTTGCTTCAGTCCGAGAGGACGGCCGACGGTTTTAGACAGAATCGCTTCGGGGTCCTCCCTGTCCGTGTTTTCGCGGGCAGCATCCGAGGAGACGGGGGGCATTAATCTTCTATCAGGACCTTCGGGATATCCCAAGCTTTCGGGATCTCCAAAGAGACGGTCTATTTCAGCTGCGGCGTCCTCAGGCGGTTTCGAATTGCGTTCTTGTTTTGCGAGTGCTGCCTTTGCGATGGCCGCTTCAGGGGAGTCGCCTTTTGAGGGATCCGTTTTTCGTCTCTCGCGCTTGCGCTTCATTTCTTTCGGCACTTCAAACCGCGCGGTCGTTTTTTCGGGAAGCTGCAGCGGAAGTTCGGAACGTTTGCAGGCGCTTAATTCTTCCCCGGGATTGCGTTCAGGTTCTCCTGCCCGGTCGTCTCCTTCGATTTTCCGGATCCAATAACGATCCGTCATGCGGACGACTCCGCTTTCATCGAGGAGGGCTTCTTCGAGGGAGGGTAAGGCCTCCGGCCCGAGGCTTCCGAGCCAGTGTACGGCATTAAGGCGAATCAGGCGGCAGGGGTCTGTCCTTAAAGCGGTATCCAGTGCCGGGATGGAGGGTGTTCCTTGTCGACCAAGCCAGTGAATCGCCGTGAAGCGGACCTGCCAGTCGAGGTCGTTTAAGGCTTGGGCTAAAGCCTCTTGCGCCGCGGGCCCCATCGCGCCGAGGCGGTGGACGGCATGAATGCGTTCATTCCAGTTCCCGTTGTGAAGCTGTTTTTCCAGGCGCGGAAGTTCTGTGACGGGAGTGGGGGGAAGTCCTCCGGGCATTAAGTCGGCGGCGTAAAGCGAAAGAGCCGGGATAAGCTGCAGGAGAACCCGCATCGCTTAGTCTAAGACGACGCGTGTTTTGGCGATTAGATCGTGCCAGGTTTGTCTGTCTTTTGAGAATACGCCCCAAGGGCAGCCAACTAAGAAGAAGGTGTAAGGGAGTGGGGCTGCGGAGGCGGGACTCATACTCTCATCATAGCAAAGGGGGTTTCTCGGAAATTAGCTCAAAATCGTACCCAAAGTCGGTCCCGGGCAGGCGCCAAAGGCGGCGGTAGAGCGATTTTAGGCGGTAGGTATTCCAGCTAGGCGGCTCGCCGATGCGTTTACGCAATTGGGAGAGTTCCATCGATTCGGATGCGTCCTCACTCATTGGAGGAAGCTCCTGCTCGAAGAGCTTCCAGGCTCCCGGTTTGAGTCCCCGGGCTTTCAGCCCGGATTGGAAATGGAAATTTCGCAGTGAGAGAATGCGCAGACCAACGCGATTAAATAATGCTTCCAGGGAATGCCGGGAGAGAAAAAACAGATGTCCGCCGTGGCGCGTTACGCGGGCTTTTTGATCCTTTGCGTAGAGTGCCCGGGTCGGGTATAGATCCACCGGTCCGTTGGGGATTGTCAGATGCAGTCTTCCTCCCGGTTTGAGGCGGGAGAATGCGGCGTCGAGAGCACCCTTGGGATCCGCTTCGTGTTCGAGAACGTTGTTCATGTGGATATAGTCGAGGCTTTCTTTTTCGATGGGGCTTTCTCCCAGCGAGCCCGCGTGGATCTCGACATCATTGAGTTCAGTCCCGGCTTTCGCGGCGGCGGGGGAGAACTCGACGCCAACAACTTCCCATCGGCTGAAATCCCGGACTCCCTTGAGAAACGATCCCAGCGCACAGCCGACATCTAAAAGGCGTCCCTTCGGCTTCCAGGCAGTGAGGGATTGGGCCAGAAAACGTCCCTTGTAAACGTCTTTCCAATATTGGCTGAAAAAATCACCGAAATATGCATGCGGGTAGCATTTGGAGATCTCTTCCCCGGGGGGAACGGGGTCGTAATAGGCAGCCTCACAGGATGGGCAGGAGACAAGATTGAGGATTTTCCCCGGGTGTAATTGGGCTTTACAGAGGAAGGCGGGAGTCCCTTTTTCGCAGATCAAACAGGCCATGGTGCAATCATAGAAATCTATGGCGATGGGAGGGAGGTCCTGTTACCCTAATTATACGATGGAAAATCCCCTCCGTCCCGTCTTGGGAATAGTCCTCTCGGTACTCTTGGCGGCTCCTGCAGCCGCGAATAAGGGCCGGGTTGTCACCCCGGCGTCGAAGTCCCCGGCATTTTCGGGCGGAGTGGTGGAATCCGCTCCGGGAGTGACTCCAAGCGGGGGAGCTCTCTCCAACACTCCCCCTTCCCTTCTTCCGTCCACTCTCCCTAACCCTGTCGATCCTGTCTTCCTAGAAGAGGCGGAATCTGTCGGCGTGGAGCCTGCCGGGGTGAAAAAAGCTGTGGTGGTCGATCCCGCTGAAGCTGTCGCTGGAGAGATCCTGGCCCCGGTCGTTGAGACTGTGCGCCTGCCGGCTTCGGCCATCAAGACTGGAAGGACCGAACCTAATATTCCGGGCGTTGCGGCATTTAAAAAGCCCGCTCAGGGC
>JBFIEP010000224.1:0-5102 GCA_041603335.1 Elusimicrobiota bacterium
ACAATCAAGGTGTAGAAGGTGTTGGCAACCGAAAGGGCGGTATTCAAACTCGCGTTGGTATAGCTCCAGACTCCGGTATCCGAAGAGGTTTCAATCCAAAAAGGGCAGAGCTGATTGAATGCAAGAGCACCGTTGTAGCACAGTCCATTGCGTAAGTTCTCAATAGAGAAACTCGTATGAAACATCGAGAAGTCATCGACCGCGGTTCCGGAAAGGAAGCTCAAGGAATTAATGGGGGTAAGTCCCGTCGGTTCCTCGATACCGACTGAAGGCGCGTCTAGATCATACGTAAAGCCTTGCGAAGCCAACTGCGTATTGCCGGCGGCATCTTCCGAGCGAATTTCGATCGTATAGACGGTATCATTAGACCAAGCCGAATTATCCGCAAACTTTGCGTGATCGTATTTGTAGTCATTACCGATTACATTAATTGCCGGCAAACAGGTATCGTCGACATCGACCCCATAACATGTCGTTCCGACATCGGCAATAAATGATCCGCCTGCGGCAACACCATCCCATGCCGTCGCCCCTTGCGTGACGCGGAAGTAAACCGTCTTACTCTGCCCTTGCCCGCCCGACAGCGCGTCGGTGTTGTCGGCAACCGTTCCGGAAAGAACAGTCAGCGTTTTTATTTGGCCGATATTCGGTTTTGTAACGTTCGATGACGGCGGCGCGTCATCAACATAATACAGTCGGGGTGCGGGCGCCGCCTCAGGCGGCGCACCCGTCGCGCGCGCTTCGATTTGGTACTTACGCAACAAGCCGTTTGACGTCCACGACCCAAGGTAGATTCCAAAAGACCAATCATTGTCCTGACCGGGAGGGTTATCAATAAAACCGCTTCCCACCGAACCGAATGCGTTCGCCGTATCACTCGAAACCCAGGTCTCGGTCGCAAAATCCCACACAATATGGACGAGCGGGTCAGTCACATCCTTGAGCCGAACTTCTTCATCCGTCGAAACGTCATTGGCCGTTCCTGTAATATTCGCGAGCGCAGGCACATAATGCTTCGGTGTCCCGGCAGGGGGTTTGACGACAAAGGAGGTGGGAACCGGAGCCGTGAAGGTAAACTTAACCCGATTCGTATCGGCAGCGGCAGCAGCCTTTACGGGTAGGGATTCAACGTTGAAACCCTTATCCGTAGCGGCAACGAGAACATGGTAAGCCTTGCCCGATTGCCAAGTGGGTGTGGAATCCCCGGTTGCGAACCAATTCAGCGTCGGCAAATTGTCAGTGGAAGCCTTGACCCAATACACAGAACCCGGGCCCGGGGATTCAGGGGGGAAGTCTCCGTCGACTCCACTAAATAGTCGCGTGGTTTTATGCCACCAACCTGCCGGCGCAGATTCTTGATAGTAAGCGACAAATACATTATCCATTCCCGCCGCGCCGACATCAGCCGCCGTCCCTGAAACGGTCGGTAGAAATTCCGGAAATCCGTTATGCACCGGCGCCTGAACAACCGAACCCGGTCCGGAAAAATCCGCTGAAACCGTATTTGTCGTAACAGCAATTGTTGTGTATCCCGCTTTATCTTTAACGCGGGCGGAAATCTCATACACCAGCAAGTCGGTCAATGCACCCGCTGCGAGCACATAAGACCATGTCCCGCTGGAATCTCCGACGAAGGTCGCGGTTGACCAGGTCGGCTCTCCGCTCGTATCGGCAAAATTTAAATCCCCGTCCCAAAAGAAACCGTCCGAGACACGGCGAATCGAAACCGACACACTCGATTTTTCGATTCCCGCCTGATAATCGCGCCCACCCGCACCCGGACACGCTCCGCCGAGCTTCAAATCGCAATACATATCAGTTGCGGTTCCCGTAATAATCAGGGTACCGGCACCGGCAAATCCGTTGTGACTAGGGAAAGCCACCTTGCCGGTCGGGGTCGATTTATCGATCAAAAAAGTCGAAGTTGAAACCAATACACCGCTATTATTATTGGTCGCTTCATCCTCCGCCCTGGAAACCAACTGGTATTGATATCCATCCGTCAAAGCAATAGGATTCAACGGCTTACTCCAACTCCCAAGTCCTGTTACTCCCCAAAAATCGTTCTCAGTGGAAATCCAATCGTCGGAGACGAAATGCCAATAATTTCCATCCGAACGCCCCAGCTTCATGCGGACTTCTTTTAAGCCGCTAGGCTCAAGTCCGGCGTCAGACGCCGTGCCTGAAAGCTGAGAAAGCGTAACCGTCGTAATATCCGCATCGAAGGGTTGAATTGTGTCCGTTATAGGGTCTGTTATGTCAAAAGTGAATTCCCGTGCAGGTGCCCCCCCCGAGTTTTGATTCAGATCGAGCTCCCCATTGGTCGGAGTCACGCTTTGGTTGCCCGCGTTGTCGGTGACGCGCACCCAAATGGAGAACTTATGGTTATTCACGGGAGAGAGATCGGGAATCGTAATAGACCAAACACCGCCTCCAATCGAGGCATCAATCCAATGACTCTCGTCATATTTATTTACCGAGTCATCCCAATCGCCGATCGTACCTAACAGGGTTCCCTTCCAGGTCGCATTAAACGACGCGCGGGCTTTCAACATAACTTCAACCAACGCCACACCGGAAGCCTCCGTCTTTCCGGGATCATCGGTCGGGATCGGATCGGGATCGGAATAGGTTCCGGTTATCTGCGTCAAGACATTCTTAAACGTTCCATCCACGGGTTCAACAATGGCCCCTGCAGGAGTTCCCAAATCATAGCGAAAGCTCTGCGTCACAATCGGTTCGTTTCCGGCTTTATCCTGAATCTTAAACTCAACTGTATATTGAACTCCGTCTTCAAAAACAGTGTCGGCGATCGTATTCGCATCTGAATACTGAAAGACGGAATCAACAACGGTGGCACCCAAAGGGGAATCCGCGGAAGGAACCCAGGCTGTGCCGTTATAGCGGATCCCCGTATCGGAAGTTAGAAAAATTTGAAATTCCGCAGTACCAAATACTAGAAGACCCGGCGCGATATCGCTCGCCGTTGCGCTCGTGTACTGGACCTCGCCGCCTTTAGCACCGCCCGAAGGACCCGGATTGGTTACATCGGCGGTCGGAACATCTCCATCAACCACAAAGAGCTTGTTGTCAAACGGAGTCAATTCCACCACAGTCCCTTGAACACCGCGGGACTCCACCCGCATGTCATTGGTACCCACAGGCCAAATTCCCGAAGTGTCCGCAGTCCAGCCCATATTGTCGGCCCCATGAAATCCGCAGGTCGACTCTCCCACGACGAAGTGAGTGTCGGGGCAGCTGACCAACCCTGTCAATAGCGTATCTGTGGAGACCCAGCCAAGAACGGCTCCCTGCCAAACCTCATCGGGTGCCGGGGTTACATTTATAATGCGGTATTGAACGGTCGTTCCGTCCGTTTGCGACCCCTGGACGAGATTCAACGCCGACGGCCCGGTTTGCTTGTAATTGATGCCGTCGGACACCGGAATATCGATCGTGGACTCAGCCGGAGGCTGATTGAAATCGAAATAGATCCAATTGGCGTTAGACCCGGCAACTGACGCCTCGGATTTGACCGCCGGACTCGTCATTCCGGGAAACACCGTTGTGTTGGAAGCGACATCGACACCCATCGCGAATATCTGATAGGCGTTGCCGGTAAGAAAGGTAGGAACATTCGCGCCGGTGAGACTCCATTCCGAGCCCGCTAACGTCGCAGTCACCAGTGAAACCTCGGGGGGCGCCCCCAATGGAACGACGCTGTCTTGGTCGAAGAGGGTTGATATCGGATTCCACCACTTCTCATCCCCACTGGCTGATCCATCAACTAATCGGTAGGCGACGCGGACTTTTTCAAGGATTCCCGGCGCAGGATCGGCAGCCGTTCCCGAAACCGTTGGAATTGAATTAATGGGCGATACGCTGGGCAGCGTGACGGCGGTAACGGGAGCGACCGTATCGAAGATGAAGGTCTTGGTAAAGTTTGCGAAGTTGATTTGAACATTACCCGATTTATCGGTCGCGCGCGCGCGGATGCGATAGGTTTCCCCGCTGGTCAAACTTGCGGCGAAGGCGCCATCGGGGAAGTCGACGTTCGGATAGGTCCACGTAAAGGTGCCGCCCCGGGGGGGACCGAACGCGCCGAAATCAGCCTGCCACGCATTTCTCCAAACCGTATTGCCTGGATCGGCTACCCACGAGGCACCGTTCCAATGCGCCGTGTCCTGAGCGCGTTCGAATTGGACCTCGACCAGCGTTATTTTCCCGGGCGGCGGCTGCGTCGAACTGGGATCGGTCACCGTTCCCGAGGCGACCGTTAATCCGTCGGTGCCGTCATTGGCTGTAAACGAATTGAGACGGATATCTCCAGAAGGCGAGAACGGACGGGCGTCCGGGTTTTCCGAGTCGAACTGAAAGGTTACCGTTTCGATCGCGACCTCATAATTTCCAGAGTTGTCGCGCGCGCGAATCATGATGTAGTAGGAGGCCCCATCGCTTAAATCGGAATTCAGCAAAAAGGTGGACTGTGATTTCGCACCGCCGGTCCAGGTCGCGTAATATCCCCCCAAATCTTCAGGATCGGAACACGCGGCGATATCAGGCGCGGTCGCGTTCCATCCTGTTAACGGAGTTCTCCAACACGCACCGTCGCTCGCACGCTGAATTTTTATGCGGACTTCATTAATGCCTGAAAAACCCGGGTCACTGTCAGTCCAAGTAATTGTCGGGATTTCGCTTGCATCCTTAAATTGATCATCATTGGACGGAATCAAAATATTTGCGAGGGGAACTTCGGTATCGTAGTGAAAGGAATGCGTAGACCACGTATTAGGGATAGTCCCGTCACTGCTGATATTGCCGCCTTTATCCTGCGCCTGATAGTAAATCGTGTACGAATTACCCGTAATCCAGGTAATATCATCCTGATGCCAAGTCACGGAGGTTACATAAACAGTCGATTTAGCCACCTGCCAAAGAACGGCACCGTCATTTGGGTTACATTGATTTCCGGCGTTGTTAAACCCGCTGACCCCATCCCAACAGTTTCCTGAATTATCTTTCGCGATGTAGCGTACCGATGCCGCGCCGGAATGCGGGTCATTCGCCGTTCCCGACAAGGTCGGCAGAGTATTAACAAAGGA
>JBFIEP010000225.1:0-5094 GCA_041603335.1 Elusimicrobiota bacterium
GCAGGACACTTCCTCGAAAATTAAAATTTCCGAGAAACCTATTTCCTTCTCGGAATCACGGAAGGCGGCAACAAAGCTGTACCTAAAGGAACACTACGGCATCGATCAAGACTCCATCGAAATCGATCCTCGCATCGTTGTCATTCATTGGACAGCCATTGGAACATTGGCCGGCTCCTGGCGCGCATTTAATAGAGAAGAACTGTCCCCCGGCCGGCCGGACGTTTCCAAGGGAGGAAATCTCAATGTCTCGGTTCATTTTCTGATCGACCGGGATGGAACAATCTATCGGCTTATGCCCGCGAACTGGATGGGAAGGCACGTGATCGGACTCAATCATTGCGATATTGGAATTGAGAACGTCGGCGGCGTAAACGGAAAAGACGACCTCACCGAGGCACAGCTCAACGCGAACGTCCAACTAGTACAGGAGTTGAAGCGCCTTTATCCGAAAATCAAATACGTGATAGGGCATCACGAATGTCAAAAACTGGAAGACGACCCGCTTTGGTTGGAAAAGGATGCCTCCTACCGGACCATCAAGTCCGATCCAGGAGACGCGTTCATGTCCCGTTTCGGAGAGAAATTTAAATCACTGCGCCCTTAACTCCAGCGTGGACAGGACTACTCTTTCCTGGCCCTTCCAAACTTAGGCACCTTTTCCCCAAATTTCTTGATATCGCGCTTAATCAGTGTCTCTGTTTTAAGAAGAGGCTTAGGCCACTCAGGAATTTTTGGATACATTTGCGCGCCAGCGATTGTCGTCTCTTCAAGCAAATGAATCTTGAGCATCTTTTCCAACACAGAAGTCGCGAGTCCTTCAGCAAAGGATTGGGCGAGCGCGTCCATATTTGTGACCAAAACAGCTCTCGTTCCGCGTCCCCAAATATCCCATAGAAGCTTGTTTCCCGGAGTCACCAATTGAAAACGGCCAGTCACTTTTCGCTGCTTATAGATGGCGACATTAATATCTGAAAAATCCTCAACATTTCCATACAAAAGTGCATCGGCACCCATCGCTTCTGCCAATTTTCTAGTTCCGATGACCGGAAGTTGCCCACCATCGGAAATTCCAAGCTTTCGAAGAGCCTCCTCCTGAACCGGGGAAACCATTGGGAAATGCCCTTTTACGATCAGCATAGATGCCATTACCCTACGAAAGGTATCTGGTGCGGCAAGATCATTGCTGAAATTCTCAGGAGGGAGTATGGAGATAAAGTCAGGGGCATCAGATTCAGAGTAGGAATAGATTTTCCCCTTCGTGGTTGCACAACCCTGAAAAACAAGTGATGCGCAAAACAAGAAAGCAACTGATCGCAGGATGGTCATTGGGCCACCTTCATCACGTCAACCATTCCGGAAATTATTGAAGATCGCCCCTTTTTTCCAGAGAGACTCCCACCCCAGATTACTTTTCCTGATGCGACATCCACGAGCCGCAAAGTCATCGCGGAAGTATACACCTGCTTCGCCGACTGAGTTTGCGCTTGTGTGGTTGCGCCAAGCAATACGGCGTCTGCACATAGACTCTTCCCCACTTTAAGAGCATCTCCCAACGAGTACCCTGTACGGTAATGCTTCGGTTTCAACTCACTGGCTTGCCCATAGTTTCCGAGTTCAGTCAGCGCGGAAACGACCTCTTCTGTCGGGAGAAAATCAAATCGGTCTTTCATTCGCGACTTGGAAATGGACATAAACTTCTCTGTCCATGCAAAATAATTAGTCATCCACTTCTTCTTTTGAAACTCCGCGCTTAGCCGCGTAGTATTAAAGAAGGGCAAAACAGCGACCCGTTTTGTTTCTTTTAGCTTTTCGGAATCTCGAGTAAGAGATGTCTGATGGAGGGCGCATCCAGTAAAGGAAACCATCATAAAGAGAAGAAGTATGGATGGTCGTTGTATTTTTACCACAAGGCCATTAGACAATATTAGAGCGATCCCAGAATCAACCATGGGCCGGAGTTCGGGCTTACGCTTGTTTACTAAGCTTATTGAGGAGGGCTCTCACGGCTTCTTGCAAAACAGCAGCTGCATAGGGAGCTATGCCAGAATCCACTTCGGCCCTTTATGCGGGGAGATCTAGCCGGTCTTGCGATCCAAAGCGGCGCGGGAAGTGCATGGGTTCCTTATAGAGCGACGCCTCTGAAATCGAGCAGAAGAACGAACCCAACAAACTTACGGCAACGACTGTTATGAGTATTCCCATGCCCCCCTACAAACCGTCTCACCCGAAACGGGTTATGACAAAGGCCAAAAGAACAATCTGTAAAATAGCGATGGCGATCCATCGTTTCCGTGCGGTAAGTTCAAACCAATACTCGCAGCAGATCTCTCTGCTCAATTAACCCTATCAGCCTTTTACTGACATGATTGTCCACCACGGCGATCTCGCCCAGACCGTAATCATGAATGAAACCCAGCACCGTCGGCAAATCAGTCTCAGGCGTTACAGCAGGGGTCCCTTTATCCGCCAAAAACCCCGCTGTCACCAGATCAACGGAATCCGGATCGTACAGTTGGTTCCGGACCCGGTGAAAATGCACCATGCCCACATAAGTCCCCTTAGAATCAGCCACGGGGAAATCGTGAAAGCGACTGCTCTCGATAAAGTTCAGCACCTCATCGAAGGTGGCGGTTGTCAATAACGAGTGCATATTCCTCCGCATGATGTGTTTTACCGTGAGGGATTCGGCCGCCTTGCCCTTGAGGCTGGCCCGATCGGGGTACTTTTGAGCCAAGTTCTGCACACCCGGAGCGAGCGTGATCCAGGTCTTCTGCCAAAAACCCGGCCGAAGCAGGGTGACCGCCTTGACCTCCCCTGCGCCGATTACCACATGTTTTACAAGCATGGCTCCCCCCAATTCGCAGATGGCGACCGCTGCCAGAATGACGGCATTGATCTTGGCCGCCATAGGATGCGCCCACTGGTCCACCAAATAGGCTCCGAGGAAAATAGCCACCCCTGCCTGGCAGATAAGTCCCAGGCCCGCATTCTCTTTCGCCTTCGTTGCAGAACCCATCTGTCGAACGGCGTACCGAATTCCAAAATACTTTCCCAAGACGCGCATCAACACATAGACGGACCCTAGCACACCGATGTGGCCCAATTCTTCCAAGTGCAGGTTGTAGCCGGCCAGAACGAAGAAAAGGGCGAAGATGGGGATACTGGCTGTTTCAACTGTCTTTTCGAAGAAAGAGGCGTTCTGGGCGGTCCTTTCAAAAGCCATACCCATGGCAAGGCAGATAACCATCGGAGATAATGTGACGGCGAAAAAATGCCGAGCGAGGTATTCGCAGGACACCATAAGAAGCATGCACGCAAAGAACACTAAAACCATCTCCCGCAACGGCAGCCGGGAATGCAAAGCGGCCATCACGACGCCCAATAGCGCACCCAACCCGATGCTGCCCAAGGAGAGACTCAGGATATCCAACCGCCAGCTATTCACGGATTTGACGCCGGCCAACACTCCGAACTGGGCGAGGACGATGAAAACCACGTGGAAAGCTATGATGCTAACCAGACAGTTAAATCCCATCGAGACAAGAAGGTAGTCGGTGGTAGGACCCTTGGCGTCGTACTCCTGAAGGACATACCAGGTCGTAGCGGGAGCGGCTTCAATTGCGGCGCATGCCAACAGCAGACCGATGGCCAAACTGAGTGACGGAACCATTCCCGGCAAGGTCCAGGCAGCGGCGGCACAACCGATGGTCACAAGCAGGACTGTTAAGCCGATATCGAACGGACTTATCCGGCGCAGCATGCCTCGAGTGGCCTTCGTACGGCCGACATCAAATACTCTGCCGATCATAAAAAGGATGATCCCCAAAGCCAGCGTGTTGATGATGCTTAAGGGTTCCGCCAAGGCCTTCGCTTGCTCCGCAGTCGAAACCAGACCCATCCAATACTTCAATCCGATTCCGCCCAAGATCAGGGTGACAACGCGCGGAATGCGCACCCATTTAGCGGCATACCCGCCAATGATCGCCGTGAGGAGCATCAAGCCCGTTAGCGTGCTCGAATTCATTCTAGGTAATTCCCAGTGCTTTCTTCTCGCGTCATTTTAGGTCCTGACTGCCGGATTTCCCAGGTCTATCATAATGATAACCAGATAATAGTTAGTTGGTCCCGATAAATTCAATTTTCAATAACGAATCTTTTACGCGCCAACGGTGCGAAATTATTCAGCTTTCATGCCCAATTGCCTAAACGCAGAAAACGCGGCGGCTTCTTGAAGCACTAGTCCTTGAAGGATCTCGGTGATGCTGCCTTTTAGCGCATCTCTCAGAAGGTCTTGGATCTTTGGGACGGAAAGAGATGACGTCGATTGTTTCACTGGAACGTCAGCGCGTAAAGAGATTTTTTTAACCGCGCGAAATAATTGGGACCATTACCCAATTTTCTCACCGTTTTGATGAAGACCCTCTCGTCGAAAAGAACGCGTTAGTTGAGAAGTTCTTGGCCAAGCAACAGAAGGCCGCTGAAACCACCGCCGTTTCGCCGCCTGCCGCGGCCGCGAAGAGCAATAGCGGAGCGCCGCCGCATTCAAGATGGACGATGCGGGCTATCATGGCTTTCAAGTCCCTTCGACTATAAGCTGCTGGAGGGCATCCAAACCGTCGGTCAAACAAGCAGGCCCCGGCTGAAGGATCAAACTTGAATCGATGTCATAGACCCGGTCCGATTGAATCGCACTCATGCGGGAATAGCCCCGGCGTGATTCAAACGATTTTCGATCAAAGGGCTTCCCGCACCAACTCGCGATGACGACCTCG
Organism: Elusimicrobiota bacterium; assembly: GCA_041603335.1. Classification (GTDB taxonomy): domain Bacteria; phylum Elusimicrobiota; class Elusimicrobia; order UBA1565; family UBA1565; genus UBA1565. The sequence goes on from JBFIEP010000225.1 coordinate 4,776, forward strand.
GGATCGGCCTTCAATATCGCGGAATCGGTCACGATCCGTTTTTTCGAGGCCGCCTGCTTTGACCGCTCCGCAAACAACGGAATTCCACCGGCAAGGGCGATCAACTCGCTCACCCAACGAATCGCGGTGATACGCGGCTCGTCCCATTCTTCAAAATAGACCCGCGGACGCTTCTTAAGCCCCTTCGCCAAGGTCCCGGCTTTCGCTAAACGCTTCTCGAAACCGGAAACCAACCGCTCCGTTTTTTGCCCCGCCCCCACGATGCCCCCGATTAAACGGATCGTTTCCAATATCTCTTTTACGGAGCGCTGATTAGTCA
>JBFIEP010000226.1:0-5090 GCA_041603335.1 Elusimicrobiota bacterium
ACTTGGTCGGCATCGACAACAACGGTGCGCGGCGTTGAAACGTTAGGAGTATACAACGCCCAGTTGTTCGTCGGAGAGGGCAACGGAGTTCCCGGCGAAGGCGATGTCCTTATGAAGCCCGGGGGGGAGGATTCACCATGGTTCCGTATCCACGACGGCGGGGCGAACCGCATTCTGGCTCTAGAGTCCTATAACAACAAAGCATATGTCGGCGAAGAAAACGGAGAGGTTCTTGAGTTCTCGAGTCTTTTCTTCTCGACTATGACAGGGGGCGAGGGGGCTTTAAACGAGACGGTTTCGGCGATTGTGGATCTGGAGAACTCAACGCACACCATGAGCTGCTACGACGGGGGAGGATCGCAATGTACGGCTACCAATCAGGTGGTTTTTCTTGCGACCGACCGTTCCGGACGGGTCCATACCGCGGGGCCGTACTCGATTCTTGCCGATGCCACTCCGGCGCCGACCTCGCTCGCGCCGGCTGAGGGTGCTTTTGTTTCAACGACAAACCCGGTTTTTGTCTACAGCACCTATACCGATACCGAGCATGAGCTCATTATCGCCTCAGATGAGTTTATGACCAGTATTGCTGCTTCCACCAAAAGTTACGGCGGATTCTCCCGTTCCACGACGGCTTTATCCGGTGCTGTTCCCTACTGGTGGCGAGTACGACGTTCGACAACCGATGTCGGAGATCCCGATAATTGGTCTTCCACCAGGACCTTTACGCCTTCTGTGGTGGGGCCCACGATCAGCGCGCCGATCGTTGACGAGGACTCCGGATTTGGCAGCGCTAACGGTCTTCCCAACACGATCTATCAATCCAGTTCAACGGTCCATTTCCAGGCGTCGGTCAGCGATTCGATTGGGGGCTTGCGAGTGTCGACGGGAATTCCGGCGGGACTGCTCGGGCAGTGGAATTTTAACGAATCGAGCGGCTCGGTAAACGCCCTTGACGCTTCCGGCGGCGGCAGGCACGCGAATCTCGCCAGCGGCCCCGTTTATTCCCAGGGGCGCTTAGGCGGCGCGCTTAACTTCGACGGGATCAACGATTACGCCGAGGTCCCCGACGAGGCCAATTTTGATGTGGGCAACGGCGAAGTCACGTTTGCGGCATGGGTGCGTACCTCGCAGTCCCTGGGCGGAGGACTTACCGATTCGATACTGCGCAAGGGCCGCGGCGGCGAAGGAAATATGGCGCTCTTCGTCTTTGAGGCCAACTATCTGCCAAGGATGATCTGCGGCGACGGCTTAGTCTCGGCCTCGGCGATCGGTTCCCAGGCGATCAACGACGGTCAATGGCACCACGTTGTCGGCACCTGCGATGACCAGCGTGTCGAGCTTTTCGTTGATGGGCTTCTCCTGGACTCCCAAGACGCCTCGAGCGTCGGCTCGCTCGACGGCAATCGGCCGCTTGTGATCGGCGGACGGGAGGACGCGACGACCTCCTGGCCCGGCGATATCGACGAGGCGATGGTCTTCAATCGCGCCTTATCGCGGTCGGAGATCGTCGAACTCTACCAAAGCAACTCGCTCGCAACCCATCTGTCAACGCGTGCGTTCCAGGTTATGGTTTCGACGACGGGCGGAGTAAACTGGAACTTCGTATCCACCGATACGCTGTCGCTGTCGGGAGTGAATGGAACGACGGGCGGTGAGCTGCTTAGCGCGGCGGATCTTGAATTAGTAACGACCACCGCGCCGTTTGCGGCAACGAACTTGGTTTCCATAGCGCTCTCGGATCTTGCCGGAAACGTATCCACAGCGACTTACACGATTTACGTCGACACAGTAACACCCGCAGCGATCTCGACGCCGACCTACCCGAACAACCAGAGCTGGATTTCCACTTCGGTGGTTTCATTCGGCTGGAAGGGTCCCAGTACCGGGATTATCCCCGGTCTCGGCTTAAACGCGTCCTACTTCCTCGAAGTATCCGAGGCCGACCCCGGCTTTGCGCCGGTTAATATCCGGATTTCCATTTCCACACCTATTTTGGTGGATAATTCCGGGATGGCTTTTGATCAGGGGGCGTATTTCTCGACGCATACCTTGAACGAAAATACCTTCTATTGGCGTATTCGGGCCTATAACCAAGTCCTCCAAAGATTCACGGATTATTCAGCAGTCCATTCGTTTACCGTGGACTCTATCAATCCCACGCAAGGCAACTTCAATTCGGTGAGTTCCACGGGTGGGGCCATCGCGGAATCCGCCTATCTGAATCTGCAGGAAGGGGCAACGGTCCAACTCGTCGTAAACGACTCCGGGATATCCACTGGATTGCTGGTCAGCACGGCGACCAAGCCGGATTCTCTTCCTTTAGCTCCGGGTGGTTTTGGAGTGATGTATTCTACGACGGCGGGGCAATCCTGGCAGGACGTTGTCATGTCCTCTCTTACCTTCCCGGGTGACGCTCAATATGTTCCCGCGCTTACTGTTTTTAATGAAAGGCTTTATATGGCGCAGGGTTTGGGAGGCGGGGGAGGCGATATCTATGTGTTCGACGGCTCAGGCTGGCAAATTTCCCATGACACGACTATTAATGAGTCGCATGCCCTCGCCGAATTTGAAGGAAAACTCTACGCCGCACGCAGCGGGGCGGGGTCCGGAAGCATTTGGGTTTGTGATCCCGACTCCGTAGTCAGTGACGGCATTTGCCAAAACGGGGAATGGAATTTAAGTACCACAACCGCCCATAGCCAAATTTATAACTTCGCAGTTTACAACGGGGCGCTTTTTGCGGGAACCGCCTTTGGCCCCGGGAGCTCGGACGTATTGGTATTTGATGGGGCGGATTGGTCAACGTCTTATGACGGCAACGTTGATGCGGTCGGTGCCTTGGGGGTCTTTCAGGGGCGTCTGTACGCCGGGCTGATGGGTTCGGCCGGCAATGGCGATATCCTCGCTTACGATGGAACCGCGTGGACGCTGTTTAACGATTTGCCTTTTACCGCGATTCGCGATTTAGCGGTTGTGGATGGGAATCTCTTTGCCGCGGGTGAAAATGGAGGCTCGGCGGAAATGATCGCCTATGATCCCGGCGTGGGGTGGCGAGACGAGTTCCGCTCAATAGAGCAGACCTTCCATAAACTGCTCCATGCCAACGGGGATCTTTACGCCGGAACCGGAGGACTTGCAGGAGATGCCAATCTCTATACCTACGCCAATTCCACTTGGACCCGAGTTTACGACGGCACCAAGTCGGGAATTTTCGGCTTAGAGCAATATGAAGGGAAAATTTATGCCGGGATTGGAATTCAAGGTGCCGGTGACGGAGACGTATTGGAATTCTCCCCGGCGGCGCTGTCAACGATGACCTTGGCTGACGGTGTCCTGACCGCCGAGGTCTTGGGGAATCTTGATTTGGCAGTATCAACGAATACGGAGCTTTGCGGCGGAAGCGAGGCCGCTTGCGGCGCGACCAATCAGGTGGTGTTCCGTTACATGGACCGGGCGGGTAATTTGGAGTTTAGCGGGGCTTATGCGATTCAAATCGCCGGGTGTGAAGCGTTGACCACCGCCCAAAGCGGCAACTGGTCCGATGCCGCGACGTGGAATCCCCCGTTTATCCCTAAAGACTGCAACCCGGTAACGATTGCCGCGGGACATGATGTGGTCATCGACATTATGAGCGCCATTTCATCAACGGCGGTGGTTCAAGGACGTTTGGCCGCGCATCAAACCTTGAGTTCCAGCTACACGCTTGTGGGCGGAAGCTTGACGGTCGCTCGGGGCGGTCATCTCGATTATGGAACGTTGGCTGCCCCTGTAACTTCCAGTGCGGCGGTCATCCTCGCGGCGGGTGAATCCCCGGGACAATTCGGTCTGATTGTCGAAGACGGAGGCCGGTTTACCGCCTATGGTTCAGCAAAGGAAATTACCAGGACGCTTGAGGCCGATCTCGGTTCGGGACAATCCTTGGTTGATGTTGCCGGTGATCCATCGGTGGATTGGTTCATCGGAGAGTTGGTCGCTGTAACTCCCTCAAACGGTTTGGGCGTTTCGAGCGTCCTTGTCGGCAGCATTACGGCGGTTACTGCGACCGATCTAACTCTGGGTAACAATCATGGCGATATCCATTACTCGTCGTGGGGAGTCCGCGCCGTCAACTTAAGCCGTAATGTTATGTTCCATTCTTCCGGAACGGTTGCTGATAATAATCAGTCGTACATCAACATACTCTCTACGGGCCTTTACGCGACGGATATCGCGTATGCCGAATTTGTCGGATTGGGATATGACCCTGATGGAGACGGAGCCGATCCGAATGATGCCGTTTGGATCGGAGGAACTGAAGCGAGCGCCCGCATTTCATCATCGGTATTCCGCAGCGGCTATGATGGATTGGCGGTTCATCAAGCGACCAATGTGATTGTAACCGCGAATGCGGCCTACGATAATTCCGGTTATGGATTTATATTCAATTCGGTCAGCCAGGCTTCGGTTACCTACAACCTCGGCATTGCCAACAATAGTCAGGGAATTCGATTAAACGGGAGTCAGAGCGCGTGGGTTATAGGGAATGAATTTTCAGGAAACGGACAGTACGGTTTCTCCAACAATTCGGGAAGCGGGCATAGGATTCATTCGAATCGAATTACAGCGAACACGCAGTTCGGTCTGAATATTACGGGGACCAGCAATAATATCGAGATTTTGGGCAGTACGGCTTCGTTTAACGGAACCGCCGGCATCAGCCATCAATCCGTTAACGCGACTGATTTATATGTGGGAACGAGCGTGGTCGTCGGAAATGGTTCCGAGGGGCTTGTTTTTGGAAACCAAAACTCAAAGTTCTATTTGTTGGATAACCAAATCTCATACAACGGGGGCCACGGCGTCAGTTTCGCAGTGGGCTCTTCCAGCGCGATTCTTGTTAACAATACGATTGTCGGCAATTTGGGAACCGGATTGAGATTCGAAGCTACAACGGCTAATACAATTATTGGGAACTCCATTATCGGCAACCTGGGCGACGGAATCGGGTATGCGACGTCGGTGCGCCGTGAGCGCATTTTGCTCAATGTGATCGGCAATAACACCGGTTCCGGCATAGAACTCTTTGACGCCGTCGATGTAATGCTGAT
>JBFIEP010000227.1:0-5087 GCA_041603335.1 Elusimicrobiota bacterium
ATACGATCAAACGCATTATTCGCAAATCCGTAGAAGAAGCGACCCTTAAGCTATCAACCCCTCCCCCGCAGCAAACCCCCGCTCCTATCGAAGCCCCTCCCACCGGGATGCTTTCTGAAAAAGCCGCCCCGCCAATCGGCACTCCATCGGAAGGTCCGGGGACTGTTATCGCCGGAAACTTCAAAATTGAAAAACAGATTGGGAAAGGCGGCATGGGAGTCGTCTACCTCGCTAAAGATGAGACGCTCGGACGCGAGGTCGCCATTAAACGCATGCGGGAAGAACTCGTAGAAAGCGAGCCGGATCTCAAAGCGTTTCTCGAAGAAGCGCGTCTTGTCGCAAGTCTACGGCATCCGAATTTGGTTGAGATCCATCACGTCGCGAAAGAACCGAATCGGCTCTACCTCGTCTTCGAATACGTTGAAGGGCGTTCGCTCCAAAAGATCCTCGACACCCATGGAAAACTATCCATGGGGCAAGCGAAATCGGTGCTGCATCAGATCGCCTCGGCGCTCGATTACGCCCACGCAAAAAAGATTACCCACCGGGACCTTAAACCTTCAAACATCATGGTGACCAATGACGGCATCACGAAGGTTATGGATTTCGGTCTCGCCCACCAAACCCAAAAAACAATCGCTAGATTATCGCGCACCGGAGCGTCGGGCACCCCTTCCTACATGGCGCCCGAACAGGAACTCGGGTCAACCTCATCCGCCTCGGACGTATTCGCCCTGGGAGTCACGCTTTATCAAATGGTGACCGGGTCCCTTCCCTATTCGGGACCCAACTTCCTTGCCCAAAAACGGGAAAGCATCTACACGCTGCCGACTAAAATTAATCCCGAATTACCCGCCGCCTTCGATGAAATGATCATCAAGGCCCTTAATCCGGATCCCGGGGAACGCCACCTCTCGGCGGGCCTCCTGTCGAAATCGTTCCAATCCCTTTAGGAACTTTTCCTGATCTCATAAAGGCGATCAAGATTTTTCACACCTCCTTATATTGGTAATTTATTCGGGTTAGGTTCCAGCACAAAATGTCATTTAACAGTTTCGAATATCTATCACTTCTCGGCGTTTCCTTTTTTCTGTTTTGGATGCTTCGAAACCGCGGCGCGTCGCGCCTATGGGTGCTGCTGTTTGCCAGCTATACGTTTTACGCCGCTTGGAACGGCTATTACCTGCTTCTGATCATCGCCTCTACGCTGATTGATTACTGCGCGGGTCAACTCATCCACGACAACGATCAACTCCCGACGTTCCGGAAGGCGATGCTTGCTATCAGCGTCGCGAGCAACCTAGCGGTTCTCGGGTTTTTCAAATACGGCCAATTTACCGTCGACAACGCTGTGTCGCTGATGACGGTTGTCGGTTTCGACATAGAAGCCCCGACACTCCGGATTCTCTTGCCCGTGGGAATCTCCTTTTACACATTCCAAAGCATGAGTTATACGTTCGATATATACCTGCGGAAAATCAAACCTGTCGAACGCGCTCGGGACTTTTTCCTATTCGTGGCGTTTTTCCCCCAACTCGTCGCGGGACCGATCGTCCGGGCCTCGGAATTACTGCCCCAATTTGGAATGCAGCAAAAGCTGGATCGCGATGATTTCGGGGATGGCGCCTGGAGAATCCTGCGCGGGCTGATCAAGAAAATGGTGATCGCCGACTACCTCGCGGCGACGGTCGTTGATCCGATATTCAACATGCCCCATCTTTTCGGCTCCCTCGAACTGTTCATCGCGCTCTGGGGATTTCTCGCGCAAATCTATTGCGACTTCTCAGGCTACACGGATATCGCACTGGGCTCGGCACGAATATTCGGGTTTCGACTGCCCGAGAATTTCGATATGCCCTTTGCCGCTTCCACTCCAGCCGCCTTTTGGCGCCGCTGGCATATGACGCTCACGCGCTTTGCCTTCGACTATCTCTACATTCCTCTAGGCGGAAACCGGGGTGGAGAGGGCAAGACTGTTCGCAACGTCCTCATTACATTCGCCGCCATCGGGCTATGGCATGGGGCTGAATGGAAATTCGTTTTCTTCGGCCTTTACCATGCCGTCGGGGTCATCGGTTCGCGCTACTGGCTCAAGGCGACGGCCGCCGTCACGGGGAGCAAATGGGAGGACGTTGAAACCCTTTTAACCCGGCTTATCGTTCCCGTCATACTTACGAATCTTTTTGTTGTATTTTCCATGCCGCTGTTTAGAGCGGACGATTTAACAATCGCGTGGACCATCTACACCCGGATTTTTTCGCTTTCAGGCTTCACCCTGGGCTTCACAACGCTGGCCCTCCTCGTTCTCGGGGGCGCGACCGCTCTTCACTTCATTCCCGATCATTGGGAAAACAAGGGTATTGGCGGATTTGCGAGGCTTAAACCTGTTTTCCAAGGCGCCCTCATCACCATCCTCGCACTTGGAATAGCGCAGGCGGTCGCATTCGCACGTAAAAGCTTCATTTATTTTCAATTCTAATGGCCGATTCCACTCTCGAAGATCTAGTCGTCCCCGAACCCAAACTCGATCCTTTCGAAGGAATTCGTCGCGGCTATCTTGTTTTCCTGATGCTCGCCGCTGCCGCGGGACTTTCCACACTGCGTCCCGCCGCACTCGAAACCGAACCGGAAATGCCGACTGTTGTTAAAGAAGAAACTTCCCAGCCCCCTCCCAAGCCGGCCGCACCCCCAACTCAAGACGGCACTCCCGCCCGCATCTATCGACCCATCCTCGTCGATCACTATCGGGATCCCCATGGGAGCATGTGGCACTTCTTTCAAGCGCTTCTTGATGAAACCCAAGGAACCCGCAAGGAACCGATCCGGGCTCTCTATTATGGGAACTCGGAAATCGGATTCGACCGGCCCACCAGCCAAATCCGACGCCGCCTTCAATCCCATTTCGGCGACGGCGGAAAGGGCTTCCTGGTTGCTGCACCCGGATGGCGCTACCAAAGACACAGCGACGTCGTTTGGAAGCAAGGGGGGCAATGGAAAATCGATACCATCCGCGGCGGAAAACGCAAAGACGGACTATACGGCCTTGGCGGGGTGCTCGCCATCAGCGATGGACCCGCATGGACGGAGTTCGCTGCGGTCCCTGTAAAGGATAGCCGGCCGGAGGGATATCGTAATTTCCCGACGGGAACCCGATTCTCAAAATTTGAACTCTATTATCAAACCTATGCCGGAGGCGGAAAAATTGATATCGCCGTCGATGGCCAAGCAACGGAATCCCTTACGGGAGCTTCCTATACGCCCAAGGATAGGGTCCACTCGTTGGATCTTGAGGACGGCCCCCACTCCGTGCGCATCTCGGGAGGAAAGCGGCCGATTCGACTCTATGGGGCGGTCCTTGAACGAGAACGCGGGTTTGTCCTAGACACCGTCCAGGTAATCGGCGCGTGGGCCAATTCCCAATCCGTATTCAATAAAGATCATCTGAAGCGTCAAGTTGCCAGACGTAAACCCGACCTCGTCATTTTTCAATGGGGTGCAAAAGAACTGATGCGAAATCCGACGATGTCCCCCGTCCAATTCCGCACTTTTAAAAAGTCCTACGCGGAAGGCGTCCGCCGCACGATGGCGGCACGCCCGCGTGCATCCTGCCTCATCGTCTCGACAAAGGACATGGGGATGCGTCACCGCAATCTCATTGTGACGCGCCCGGCGGTAAAATCGATTGTACGCGGAGCGAGCGATGTAGCCGATGAAACGGGCTGTGCCTTTATCAACCTCTTTGAAGCCCTCGGCGGAGAAAATACGATGCGGCGCTGGTATGAAGAAACACCGAAACGCGTCGCACCCGACCTCGGCCACCTGATGCGGCTCGGGGCCATCGAAGTCGGCGATACGATCTCGGATATTTTGCTTAAAGCCTACGACCAATACGAGAAAGAACGGCGCGAACCCGCGAGCTAAAGCTACAATAACCCTATGGCACCCAAGATTACAGTCACCGAAAACGGCCCCCTTCTCGTTGAGGGATGCGAAACGCTTATTTCCCCCGACCCCAATAAGACCCTCGAAACTAAGCCCAAGATGGCTCTCTGCCGGTGCGGCGACTCGAAAAAATTGCCCTTCTGCGATGGGTCCCACACGGCATGCGGCTTCAAAGGGAGCAAGGAAGAAGGGCATCCTAAAGACAAACGCCGCGATTATACCGGAAAAGACGCGACGGTCCATTTCAATCTCGGCATCTGCGCTCACGCCGCGTACTGCATTACCGGATTACCCCGTGTTTTCGATGTTGAAAAAAAACCGTGGGTACAGCCGGACAATGCCTCCAAGGAAGAGGTCATCGATGTCGTAAGACGCTGCCCTTCGGGAGCCCTCTCGGTTACCGTTGATGGAGAAACATTTTCAGGAGACGGCACCTCGGAATCAAAGATGGTCGTCGTACCCAATGGGCCGCTGGTCGTAAAAGGCGGCGCGGAACTATCCGGTCAGGGAGTTGAATGGGCGGAGGGAACCTCAAACGATCACTTCACTCTCTGCCGCTGCGGGAAATCTAAAAACCGCCCTTTCTGCGACGGTGCCCATAAAGAAGCTCCCTTCGAGAGACCCGACAACCATTGAACATTCCTGAAGCCATCGCCCATTTGGTTCCCTCCATTTTCGATAACGAGGAAAATCCACTCTACGCCCAAGCGGCGACGGCCGACCGCGATGGCGCACCCAATGTCCGCACCGTTCATTACCGATACCTAAAAGATTCCGACACCCTCTGCTTTGCGTGCCACGTCGAATCTCCCAAATGGAAAGAACTGGTTGAGAATCCTCAACTCTCAGGCTGCTGGTTTCACCCAAAGAAGCAGATTCAACTTCGCTGGAAGGCCAAGGCTGCTCTTATCACCGATAAATCCGATCCAGCCGTTCAAACCTCCTGGAACCGCACGCATTCCTGGATTCAGGCCGAGTATGGAGACGGGCCCGTCTTCGGCGTCGTTGTACTCGACATCGATTATTGGGATTTCTACGAAATCGATCTTGAGGATCCTTCGAAAAGCCGCCGCAGGGCATGGATCCGGGACAATGATTCCTGGCGCGAAGAACCGCGCACAACCCTTAAATAACGGAAAAGCCCC
>JBFIEP010000228.1:0-5084 GCA_041603335.1 Elusimicrobiota bacterium
CCGGAATTCGAAGATGCTCCCCCTCTTGGACCTCCTCACTCGCAACAACCCTTTCAACTCCATCGACAATCAAACGGGCAGTACTCGGGATTCGGCGCATGAGACGCCTTGGCATCGCTTCCCGGGGATAATGGCGGTTCGAATACATCGATGTGGGATCCAAACGATCAGAATGCGGGACCCCACCCCTCGACCCTCAATGATCCTGGAGCCGGAAGATCCGTGTCTCCGTTTGGGACGGACGCGGATAGAAACACTGAGGTCTTGAATCAAATGGCCGCTCAGAAAAAGGCATGGGCCGCTGATGACCCGAATCTATTCGCGCCGCGCGACCCGCGCTACAAATCTATCGCCCAATCACGCGAAGATTTAAACTACACGGGCGCGATGCAGGAAGCCGCCTTCGCCCTTACCGAGTTCGGGTCCTATAACACCGATGACGGATCCAAAACCTCAACCCTGTACGGCGGCGTTCAAAAAGGGAAAAAGGAACTTCCCGTCATCGAAAAGTGCGTTGTTGACACCCTGACGCAAAAATATAGAAAGTGCTCCTAAGGAGTACTTTTCCCCTCCCTAGGCCCCTGGACCCATTCCTGAGTAGGCCTCCTTCCGCAAACCACTAGGTCCTCCGTCACTTATCGCTAAATCGACTCTCCGCTATTCTAAGGGTATGAGCAAAGGCTGCCTCCCCGGACTCCTCACCCTCTCACTCCTCACCGCCGGTGTGGGGACCGCCTTCGCAGGCCCGGACAAACCCGGAAAGAAGGAAGCACCCAAACCCATTAAGATGTGCCTCTGGCCCGAGGAATGCGGTCACACCCCCGGAAAGAAGGCGAAAACGGGCAAGAAGATCAAATTGAATATGGACCCCCGATTCTGGCCGGGAGCCAAAGGAAGGGTGACCACGGCCATCCGCCGCAACGGAAAGATTATTTACGTTAATCCTGACGGATCTCTCGCCTTGCCGGAATCGGCAATTCCGAAGAAGAAAAAGTCAGCGACCTCTACAGCTAACGAAGAAGATTTCAAATCAGTAGATTTGAAAACCAAGACCGCCGATCAAGCCAACGAAATGAGCAAACGCTCGGGCGACATCAAAGGCGGCTCTAAAGCCGACGCCCAGAAAGCCTTCGGCGACGGCTCCAAGTCCAAGTCCTAAGTTAATTGGTTCTGATAAATTCAATTTACTGAAACCGAATCTATTTCGCGCTGACGGCGCGACGTTTTGCGAATTGCATACGACCGCAATTCACAAAACCTTGAACAGAAAATATTTTGCTCCGTTAAATCCTGACGGTCCTTGACCGAAACGGCTTAGATTTTCCGCAGCTACGATCCATCTCACCCATATCCACTCGCGTCTTGAGCTACTTGCGCGGTGCGTCCAAATTCCACGATATTGCGTTCGTTTGGGCTTGGATATTCGCATAAATAAAAGTTTTTAAAAACGGCGAATGTTCAAGCATCGAGCACGAAGCTCGAAAATTTTCTAAACGCAACAAACGCACGCGGTGCCTGGCACCATCGGCTTTGTCAAGTCCAACAAATTAGAATTTAAACCGCAGGGAATACCGGAAGGTACTGCCGAGGTCGCCCATGGGCGCCCAAGCGATACCGAACTCGGTTTTCTTATAAACGATCCCCCCGCCCAAGGTTGCACCGCCGAAACCATCGACATCCATATTGGCCGAGTTAAAGCCGCATCGCAGTGCGCCGCTTAACCGCTTATTGATCGCTCGTGAATACTCCATCCCCAGAGAAATCAGGAGGGAATCGTCATTGGGCTGACGGACCTCGGCCGCGAACAACCAATTACGCGAGGAAGAAAATCCCAATCCTGCATAGAAGACCGTTGGCAGAGGGTCCTTCGTTGTTCCAAGCGAAATGCCCTGACCCAGATTACGCACACCGGCACCCAACGAAAGTTTTTCCCCTCGCGTCAAAATCCCCCCGTCCATGGCGAACGCCGAGGCACTCGTAGAATCCAGATTCTGCTGTATAAACTTAACAGCACCGCCCATGGCAAATCCCTTCGATAAGGCATAACCGTATGCCAAGGAATAGGCGAAATCGTTTGCTTCGAACTCACCCACCGGCGCATCCGTTTCGACCAAACCGCGGCGCTCGATATCGGAAATCGAAAGGCTCGTCACCGACAACGCGGCGGTGCCGAGGGCGTTGCGCTTGCGCCGGGTGTCGCCCCACGAGAGAAGCGGAACGGCAATCGTGCCGTAGTTATGCGTGATGTCCTGGAAATGTTCATCACGGTCGGCAGCCGCCTCGACTTGTTCTGCGAAGGCGAGACCGGCCGGATTATAGTACGCGGCATAAACACCCTCGGCGATTGCTCCATAGGCCTCACCCATTCCAACAGGACGTGCGCCCGGCGCAATTTTCAAAAATTGCGCTCCCGCAGTCCCTTTGGATCCGCTTCCAAACGCGCGCAACTGGCCCGGACTTAGGACCGTTATAAGAAACGCGAGAAGTGGAATTAGGATTCTCATTTAATCAACGCCATTTTAAAGAAGGCGGAAGAATCGCCGATCTTTACCTGTCCGATGTAAACACCGCTAGCGGCGTCTTCTCCTGAATCGCTGCGCCCATCCCACGCCTGGTAATAAAACTGGCCTCCGGAAAGGTCTCCGAGATTCATCGTCCGGATGCGACGCCCTGTGACTGTGAAAATATGGAGGTTCCCCGCTCCTGCGACCGACGGAGGTACGGCAAACCGGATAAGCGTCCCCCGGACCGAACGCGCGGGGACTCCGTGAATAGGAGTCACCGTCTTCACCCGGAGATCAAAAGGGTTAGGGAAATTAAAAACGTCGATTTCAGCGCCGGCGAATTGATTCCCGGAGATAACGGCGGCACCGGAATCAAATAAAACGTACGTTGAGAAATGATCCACGTGGATTGTAAGAGTACGGTCGCCGCTATTGACGGTGTTGCCGATTCCGGTCACGTCGTTTTGGACAACATAGGCATTGGCCGCGGTGTTGTACCAGTAAACCCGCAAGGCGGAGGGATCGGTTCCGGTCGAATACCGCAGAGTGAGCTGGGCGGGTTTTGCCAGAGAGGTGGGAATCCCGGCAGGCAGGAGTACGTTGTAAAACGCACTCTTGGGCGTAATGGACGGAGGTGTCGCGGCCATAGCCCGCCGAATTTCGGCCGGGTAGCTTTCTGCGCTGAAACGCAGCGCATGAAGATTGGCCCCCTCCGGTGTATACCCAAGACCCTGCAGGGAGACCGCGTCTTGAAGCAGCTCGCTGGAGCGTTCAAATCCGACCCGGACACTCGAAGAGGCGTCGACAAAAAACGCGCCTTCAGGGATGGTGACGCGCCCCGGATCATCTTCCAGGGAAACCTGTCCGCCCGTCAAGTTGGGAACGGAAGCTTCACGGTAATCATCAAGTCCCGAATAGAAAGCAAAGGTCGAGGAAATTACAAACTCAGGATCGTCGATTGAAGCGCTTGAAGGATCACGCACAGAACTGAAGCCGCTAAACCGCAAGGTGAAACTCGATTCACTCACGCCCGGGGTATAGGTGGCCGACACACGACGCCGATCAGCGCTCATTTCGAGACTCGACAGGGATCCGGCGGCCGTGAGCGTCGAGACAAGACGCGCAAGAACATCATCACTGGCCCGCCGTGCACGCAATGGCTGACTGGTTTCAAAGGACAGCAAAAAGTTCGATCCATTTCTCCGGGATTTGGCAAAAACCGTCGGCACGTCCCGCTGGAAAACGAGATCCAAGGTTCGGACCTCGCTGCTGCTCACCAAGGTCACAAACCGTCCTTTGTCCGGGGAAACGATTTCAGCGGCGATGGTTTCAAACAGGATGCGATACCCCGTTCCAGGTGCCAATCCGGAAACCCGGTATCCCGTGATCGTTCGAGTGTTGGGATCGCGCACGAGACTTCCATATAGCGTCTTAGAAACGTTTGGGGTCACGGCAAAAACACCGGCGATCTCGTCCTCTCCCGGAGCGGAACCATCGGTATTGCGAATTGTGCCGACAAGCGAAGCCCCGCGCGTCAAAGTGAGGGTCCCGAGGCTGGCTGAGGCGGTTGATAGGGAAACGGCAATAGACCGCGGGGCATACCCATCGGCAAAGATGGTCAGGGTATAAGTTCCCGTCGCTAAATGCGGAATCGTAAAACGGCCATCGGGGAGACTGCGCAATCGCAAATCCCCTAGCGGATCTTCAACGGCAACCGCACCATCCTTGCGAAGACGTAATAACGCTCCGGGCTCCGCTAAGCGCTCTCCCGAGGATTCCAACGGACCGCCGTCATCTGTCGTCACAAGCCCCGAAACCGCGAACGAAACAGCCATTAATGAAAAGTCGACTGTCGTTGTACTTAGGACATCCACCGAAGGCTCGGTAGCACTGGCATAGGGCCGGGCCCGTGCACCGCTTAGATCATCCGAACGGGGCGCGGCGACGATGTCATAGGTGCGCAGGGCGGGATCCAAGCCGCGAAGTTCGTATCCCCCGGCGGCATCCGTTTCGGTTTCCGGATCCGAACGACGACGGCTCCCGTCTCCCGGTGCGCGCACACTCGCAACGGCCCGGATGGTAATATTTCCCAAAGCCGCTCCGGATTCGGCGTCTGTGACCCTTCCCGCCAAAGTCGCGGCGGCCAGCAATCGTATCACTCCCGCGTCGGTCGTTATTCCCGAAACGACGTTTAACCCCGAACGGACCGTGGAGACCAAATCGAGACTGCCCTGCGAAGAATTTCCGGCGTCATTAACAATGTTGAACTCGACATCGTACGTACCTGCCAGCAACGACGGAACAATAAACTGTCCGTTTGCATCGATCGTAAGTAAAGAACAACCATCCGCCGCGCAGTTCTCTCCCTGCGCGGCCTTAAAACCGCCCTCCCTCCATGGGTTGGCATTGGCAACGACCCGCATGCCCGGAGGGAGTAATTCACGATTCTCACGCGATATCGCGACAAACGATCGACTTCCATCGGGACGACGCTGCTCGACCGCGATGCGGCCTACGATATTGCCGCCCTGTACAAGCAGAACGTCCAAATCCGTAACGTCGGCCCCGGTGACCGGAATA
>JBFIEP010000229.1:0-5073 GCA_041603335.1 Elusimicrobiota bacterium
TCATTTTCTGGGAACTCATGAGCGTCTTCTCTGTTTTTGTAATTTGGTTTGCAGGAACCCCCGCCTCACGCGCGGCCGGGACACGATATCTCCTTTTACACATTATCGGAGGCGGAACTCTATTTGCCGGAATTCTTTTACACCGTGCCGGGGGAGGGGTGGAATCCTTTAGCGCCCTTACCAACGGTCCGATGACCGCCGCCTCCTGGCTCATTCTCTCAGGATTTGTGGTAAACGCGGCAATCCCGCCGCTTCACACATGGCTTACCGATGCCTATCCCGAATGTTCCGTCACCGGCAGCGTTGTCCAAAGCGCATTTACCACTAAAACGGCTGTCTATGTTTTGCTTCGCGCGTTTCCGGGACAAGAGTGCTTAATGTGGGTCGGCGTCGTCATGGCTCTCTACGGCGTCGTTTACGCGGTTTTCTCGAATGATATCAGGAGGCTCCTCGCCTACCACATCGTCAGCCAGGTTGGATTCATGGTGGCGGGTATCGGTCTGGGCTCAGCCCTATCCCTCAATGGCGCCACCGCGCATGCGTTTTGCCACATCCTCTACAAAGGACTCCTCTTCATGTCGGCTGGTGCAATCATAACGACTGCGGGGACCGGGAAGCTCACGGAACTCGGAACACTGGTTCGCGGGAAGCCTGAAATATTGATTTTCTTCTGCGTCGGGGCTCTTTCCATCTCCGGGGCTCCGCCATTTAACGGGTTTATCAGTAAATCGATGACCCTCGCGGCTTTCGGCGAAGCGCATCACCTTGGTCTCGAGTTACTACTTGAACTCGCTTCAGTGGGGACCTTCCTTTCCATCGGACTAAAACTGGGATGGTTCGCATTTTTTGCAAAACTCTCGACAGAGAAGAAGAAGTTCGCTCCCATCCCCAACAACATGCTCGCCGGGATGGGAGGACTCGCCGCGCTCTGCATCCTATTTGGAGTCTGGCCGGACCTCTTATACCGTGCGCTCCCCTATTCCGCCGAATATCACCCGTACACGGCCCTGCATGTACTCGGATCCCTTCAACTGCATGTCGGGACAGCAATCGGTTTTTGGATCTGCCTCGGCATCCTGGCGGTTAAACCCAAAATCACGCTGGATGCGGATTGGTTCTATCGAAAACCGGGCTCTGCTGTTTTCCTGGGGATTGTCGGGGTTCTGAAGCAGGTCGGAGCGGTGCTCCAAAAAGACGGCGTGGCAGCCGTCACCAATTCCGTTCCGACGCATTACGATGTCGATGGGAAACGTCTGCCCATCGGTTTCTCGCTGTTTTGGATTTCGCTGTTCGCGGGCCTGATGGCGTTCTACGCCTGGACCTAAACC
The DNA here is from genome assembly GCA_041603335.1 of Elusimicrobiota bacterium. Taxonomy (GTDB): domain Bacteria; phylum Elusimicrobiota; class Elusimicrobia; order UBA1565; family UBA1565; genus UBA1565. The sequence goes on from JBFIEP010000229.1 coordinate 1,329, forward strand.
GGTTTAACGGCACTGCTCCCCCGGTTTCGCTCGACCCCGCGGGGGGCGACCGCTCCCCACCAAAGAAAGAATTAATAAATTAATTTTGTTTCCTACAGTTGGGACGACTCAGGGGCTCGGAGATTTGACTCCGAAAACAATTCAAAAAACGCAAATCTTCGAGCATCGCGTACGCGACGCGAAACATGATACGGCACTGCTCCCCCGGTTTCGCTCGACCCCGCGGGGGGCGACCGCTCCCAACCAAAAAATTAATTAACTTCGCGTCCTACTTCTTCCCGACGATATAAGCAATCCAGGACTCGCACTCTTCACCCGCTTCGACCCGGGTGAATTCCCCGTTGCCTTCTTCCGTATCCTCGTCGGTTCCTTCCCAATAAACATAGCTTTCGGAAAAACCGACCTCTTCCATCAAATCCCGGATCTCGGGGATCGTCCATAGGCGCCAGTCATAGGTAAAGACGCGCTTGATCTTCTTCTTTCCCTTCAGCTTGAAGTGGATATGAAACTTCGCATGATAGGTTACGGGATCGAAGTTCTCCTGATCCCAGTAATATGTGAATCCTGCGTGATTGGTCGCATCTTCTATAGCGCTTTGGCATTCGCTGCCGCCAAAAGCGTCTAAGATCAGGATGCCGTCATCATTCAGGGAATCGAGGCAGCTCTTTAAATACTTCTTGAGCTCCAAACGTTTCTTGAAGATGAAATACGAAAAATTAAGCGCGTTAATAACATCCGCCTTCGGAGCCCTCGGATCCATAACGTTGAGGTTTTCGATCTTCACCCGTTTTTTTTCTTCCGGCTTCAACTTCGAAAAATAGTGTTTGCGGCCGTAGTCGATTGGTTCCTCATCGAGGTCCAAACCATACGCCTTGAATTTCGGTCCCAGCTTCACCCACTCGCAGCAGAGGGAAAAAGTCCCGCAGAAATCTTCACGGAGGACATACGGCGTTCGTCCCACGATCTCCCGATAGGTATCGCGAAAAAATTTAACGTCTTCATCGGGTTGTTGTACCGACCGGATGTAATAGTCGTACTTATCGAACATCCGGTGCGACAGGGCTTCTTCCAGCGTCTTTGATGTCATAGTCGGGATAGTAGCAATTTGAGCATGCGCCGCTCAGGAGCCTTGAAGGAAACGCTTCGCCGCAAGAGCGGCAGGGCTTTGCGCTTTCGGCGTTCCGTGTGTCTGCGAAAGGATCACAATGGCCCGCCTGCGGGTGGAGAAATCAGCGGCGGCGGCCCGATCATTTTCGGCGAGCGCAGCGCGAGCCGAGGTTTTCAAAACGGAAGCAGAGAAAGGCTCAAGATCCCGCGCCCGCCGCAGCTCACGCCGGGCTTCGACCCGACAATCCTCGTCGGCCAGCTTTGATCCCACGACGCACGCGGTTCCCACCAGATGCGCCCCGCGCACCTCGCCGGGATGGTAACGGCGCGCACGCCGGGCCAAGTCAAATAATTCGACAGCAAGAGGACGCCGCACTTCCTCCGGCGCCTTTCGAACGAGAAAGGAAAGAAGAGTTCCATAGGAAGAAAAGTAGGTCGCATAGGCGGGGTTTAACCGGAGAGCACGCCGATAGGAGATAATGGCTGTATCCATATCCCCGCGGGCCTTTGCCGTCTCGGCACGCTGCCGCAAATGATCGGCTCGACAAAACAATGTTGAGAGGACAACCAGGCAGCATGAAATTGCGAATACGGCGCTTGGGGTCTGGGCTTCCCACGGACTCTCCGCGTCCTTTTCACGCGGAGCGAGCCAACCCATAAAAACGCAAAGAGGGGCGATCGCAGCGATTGAAACCGGGTTTACTTTCGCAAAAACAAAAACGCCCACCACTGATCCCATAAATGCGATGGATCGGCCGTGCACGGGACCCCGATCATGATCCCCGAGAATTTTCCGGAAGATGAGCATTAAGCGCCACAGCAAAAATCCATAGCAAAGCAAACCAACCACACCCAGGGTCGCAGCGATTTGAAGAATATCGTTATGTGCATCGAGTTGCCCGCTGTGCGACCCCACAAACGCTACCGATTCCAGGGATCGATGGCGACGATACGCCTCTCCGAAAGAATCAGGTCCAACCCCCAATATCGGGCGTGCGGCAAAGGAGCGAGCCGCACTTTTCCAAACGTCGATTCGTTCAGAATCCGATGCCGAGCGCACCCCAAAGGCCATACTGACAGCGAGGACGGCTGCGAGTGCGGCCCCCGCAAGGGCTATCGGCACCGGGCGAAGAAAGCGTCTAGCGCGATTTTTATCCGAGGCGATCCAGACGAAAAGACAGCCGATAATCCCTCCAAAGAATGCCGCCCGAGAACCCGAAGCATAAACTCCGACAACAGCGGCAAACAGCGCTGCGCCGCCTAAGAACCGATCCAAATTCTTTTTACGTAAGACAAAATGAAGTCCGAGCGGACAAAGCGGAACTAAGGCCGAACCCAAGAAGACAGGACCTCCCAGCGTTGACATGGCCCGCCCCGCGACGATGCCGTTATCCGGGTGGGGCAAAATCGGCTCGATGCCCGCCTTTTGCAGTCCCGCGTAAAGCGCGCACAAAATTCCCGCTCCCAGATAAACACGCAGTACCGTTTCAATCGTGCCGTCTTCAGAGGAACGTGTTCCCAGATAATAGAGGACGGCAAGTACCAGCATGGGAAACAAACCGTAGAGAGAATATCCGTACTGCCCCACAAGTCCCCGGAGGGGAGAGGGGGAGAGAAGCGCACAATACAACGTTGCTCCAAGGACGGCTAAGACAGCCGGATCGAGCGGGGCCTTTCCGACACCTCGACGCGGCGAACCGTACCACAAGAATCCACAAGCCATTGCGCAGAAAACCGCTCCCGCAAATAACTTCGGAAGGCCGTAGGCGTCAGGGACGCGAATCGAGAAGACAAGCAGCAGACTCACAAGCGCGCCCGCGAGACTAAATCGAATCCAATGGGTTGATTCTGAAGACATGGGTTACCCTAACAATTTGAGGATGCGTCGATACTCGGCGGTCTTCAAGTCCCGCCAATGCCCGGGAAGCAATCCTTTCAGCGTTAACTCTCCGATTCTTGCCCTAACCAATCGCAAGGTCGGATGGCTGATATGTGCCGTCATACGGCGCACCTGACGATTCTTTCCTTCTGTCAGACAAATCTCAAGCCACGCGGTCGGCACGGTTTTTCTGCTGCGGATGGGAGGCTCTCTCGGGGGGAGTTCGGGTTCATTCGAAAGCAAGCGCACCTTACAGGGGCGTGTCCGCCCTCCCTTGATAAGGACACCCGACGCCAATTTTCCTATTTTAACGGGCGAAGGAACGCGTTCAACCTGAACCCAATACGTCTTCTCATGCTTGAATTTAGGGTGTGTTAAGCGGTGCTGGATACCTCCATCATCGGTCAACAAAACGAGCCCTTCGCTGTCATGATCAAGGCGCCCTGCCGCATAAACGCCTTTGGGAAGGCGGAAATTTGCAAGCGTAGGCTTCTCTCCATCGGGAGAGAACTGGCAGACGACACCATAGGGTTTCCAAAACAGAATCATGCGGGGCATTTCCTATAATGAAACACCATTATTGACGGGGAGAAAACCCATGAGCGAAAAAAACTATTTAAAACAGACCGCCCCATTCACGGTTCCTACCACCGATGGGAAACTCATCGAGGAACATTTCGGGGGAGCGAGCCTAAATGGGACCGCATTTAGCGTCGCCCGCATGGTTGCCCCTCCCGGTTGGAGTGAACCCTTTCAAAA
>JBFIEP010000230.1:0-5072 GCA_041603335.1 Elusimicrobiota bacterium
GAATATAACGACACCCATACTGTGGAAACCCATATCTCCCGTTTGCGAAAAAAAATCGGGGCGCATTATATTGAGAATGTGACCGGGCACGGTTATAAATTCGTCCTATGAGTCCCGAGCGAAGAAAAGCCGAGGCCGATGCGTTTCGCCAGCTTGCCGAGCATATCGATCAGGTTATGTGGCTTTTGGATATCAAGACCGAGACGATTCTCTACGCAAGTCCGGGGAGTGCGATCATCTGGGGCGTCTCGCCTGAAGAGCTTTATGCCGATCCCCGCGTATGGCTGATGCATGTGCACCCCGAGGATCGCGGGCGTGCCGAAGGGGCGATCCGCGGGCATGAATACCGCGATGATGAATACCGGGTAATTTGGGAAGAGGGCAGCGAACGCATCGTACGTATGCGCGTGTTCCCTATTAAAGGAAAGGACGGCAGGGTCGAGCGTTTGGCCGGGGTTGTTGAAGATATTACCGGAAGCCGTCAGATGGCGGATGCCCTGAAATCACGGGAGGCGGAGCTCCGGCAGGCGCAGAAGCTCGAAGCGGTCGGGCAGCTCGCGGGTGGAGTCGCCCATGATTTCAACAATCTTCTGACGGTGATGATGGGCTACAGCGAGTTTGTTCTTGAAACGATGAAGAAGGGCGCTGAGCATCATGCGGAGATTGATGAGATCCGCAAGGCCACCTACCGTGCCGCCGCGCTGACCCAGCGCTTACTGGCCTTTAGCCGCAAGCAAGTCGTTTTGCCGCGTCTTGTTGACTTAAATGAAATTACGCAAGGACTGCAGATGATGGTTCGCCGGCTGCTTCCCGACGATATTGAGATTGTGTTCCGCCCTGGGAAAAAAATAGGCGTTGTGCTCGCCGACCCAGGACAGATGGAGCAGGTACTCATGAATCTCGCGGTCAATGCGCGGGACGCGATGGAAGGCGGAGGTCGCCTGGAGTTTTCTACTTCTCTGCACGAATCACGATCCGCGAAACAGATTGGAGCTATCACAATTCCGTCAGGACGCTGGGTCGTCTTATCGGCGACAGACACAGGACATGGCATTTCTCCCGATATGCTGGCTCGCATTTTTGAACCGTTTTTCACGACCAAAGAAGCGGGGAAGGGAACCGGTTTGGGATTGGCTACGATTCACGGTATCGCAAAGCAGAGCGGCGGGCATGTCGCGGTGGAAAGCGAGGTCGGAAGGGGGACGACGTTTTCTATTTTCTTGCCCTGGCGGGAAGGGGCCGCCGAGGCGAGCGTTCGGGTTGACGGTCCTAAGAAACTGCGCGGTACTGAAACGATTTTACTGACGGAAGACCAGCTTGAAGTCCGGGAAATAGCCCGTCGGACACTTGCGGCTAACGGCTATCAGGTCGTTGAAGCCAGCGGCCCGGCAGAGGCCATGTGGTTGAGTCAGAAGCACCATGGAACCATCCATCTGCTTCTTTCCGATATCGTAATGCAGCAAATGAACGGGTTTGAACTGGCCGATCGTCTCATTCCGCTCCATCCCGAGATGAAGTTAATGTTCATGTCGGGATATACCGAACAGGCCGTTCCCGACCACCATCGAACCATCCCGTTTCTTGCCAAGCCGTTTTCACCGACGGACCTTCTGAGGAAGGTCCGTTCGGCTCTCGACGGTTGAGTGTTCCCGTTCGGCGGGCTTACTTCTTCTTTTTAGGTTTGGCTTTCGCCTTGGCCTTTTCCTTCGCTCCAATCCGCAGAACGCGGAGTGTGTTCAATCTGGCCCGATTCGCTTTTCCGACCGCCACAACCACATCCTGACCCTCGATAACCTTTCCGAATATCGTGTGTTTTCCGTTGAGGTGGGTGGGAAACCGGCCCGTGCTGTTTTCCGTGATGAAGAACTGACTGCCGTTGGTGTTGGGTCCGGAATTTGCCATCGCAAGGATGCCGTCATGCGTGAATTTTAGGCCGTTGTGTTCATCTTCGAATTTATAGCCGGGGCTGCCGGTTCCTCTGCCGAGGGGGTCGCCGCCTTGGATCATGAATCCGGGGATCACGCGATGAAAAACCTGGCCGTCGTAATAGCGGGCCTTTTTCTTCTGGCCGTCGCGCGGATCGGTGAACAATTTCGAGCCGTTGGCGAGGCCTTCGAAATTCGCCACGGTGAGCGGCGCTTTCTCGTCGTATAGCTCGCAGACGATATTTCCCTCGCTCGTATTAAAAATCGCGTAGAGCCCGGGCTTGGTTTCCCAGCCTGATACGTCTACGGGCGCTGCTGAAAGCGGCGCGGTGAATAAGGCGAAAAGGGTGAAAATCATCAATCGTTTCATCGTTCCTCCGTAATTTTGTGACTCAATATATCATAATGGCCTGTAACGGGCGGAGTCGCAAGTGCACTAAGTAGTATGGTCGGAGGAGCATCATGAAACGTTACGCATGGATTCTAATACTGGTTGCCTTTGGCGCCGTTTGGGCCGATTCCAAAGACGCTGATCTAAAAGAGCGGCTTACCCCGCTCCAATACAAGGTCACGCAGAAGGATGGAACCGAACCCCCGTTTAAAAACGCCTATTGGGACAATAAAAAAGCGGGAATCTACGTGGACATTGTTTCCGGGGAACCCCTATTTAGTTCGACGGAAAAATACGATTCAAAAACCGGGTGGCCGAGTTTTTGGAAAACGATCGACGGCGTTAAGCTTGTTGAAAAGAAGGACCGCAAGTGGGGGACCGTGCGCACCGAGGTCCGGAGCGAGAAGGGGGATTCCCATTTAGGTCATGTATTTCCAGACGGCCCCGAGCCGACGGGATTGCGCTACTGCATTAACTCCGCGTCTCTGCGTTTTGTGCCCGCATCGTCTTTGGAGAAAGAAGGGTACGGGCAGTACGCGAGGCTTTTTTCCGATTTAAAACCTGAAAAAACCGCGATTGCGACATTCGCCGGAGGCTGCTTCTGGTGCATGGAAGGGCCATTTGAAAAACTCCCGGGTGTGATCAGCGCGGTTTCAGGCTATTCGGGGGGGCATGTAAAAAATCCGACCTATGAAGCGGTGACCGCTAAAGAAACGGGTCACATCGAAGCGGTGCAAATTACCTATGACCCGAAAAAAATCTCCTACGAAAAACTCTTGGATGCCTTCTGGATGTCGATGGATCCCACCGACGCGGAGGGGCAATTCGGGGACCGGGGCGCCTCCTATGCGCCTGCGATTTTCACGCATAATGCGGCCCAACGGTCATCTGCGATAAAATCAAAAAAGGCCTTGGCCGAATCAAAACGATTTGAGAAGCCCATCGCCGTTCCGATTCGGGATTATAAAAACTTTTACCCGGCTGAAGAGTATCACCAGGATTACTATAAGAAACATCCGATTCGGTACAAGCTTTACCGGAGAGGGTCCGGGCGTGCCGGTTTTATTAAGAAGTATTGGGGGAAATGAGAATGAAGGAAACAATTTTTTTATGCGCGGTGCTTGCGCTATTTTCCGCTTGCAAGGGTAATGACCCGGAGCCCGAGGCTTTTACCCGCCCGGGAAAACCGACCTCCTATGATGTCGTGGGCGTGGTCAAAGGGGTGAAGTCCGAGGGGCGCGTGGTTATCGTAGAGCATGAGGATATTCCGGGCTTTATGGATGCGATGGTGATGCCGTTTTCAGTCGAGGACGCGAAGATGACAAGCGGGTTGAAAGCCGGGGACAAGCTCGAATTTACGATCGAGAAAAAGGGCGGGGATTGGCCTATTACAAAGCTGAAGAAGGTCAGTTCAAAATAGCGCTATAAAACGCCCAGCCGCCATTAAGGTCCCGTTTCCAAATCAGGGTCACCTTTCCCGCAACGCCCATTAAAGAGGCCTCGATCCGGTCTTCAATCCGTTCCCGATTTTGGATTTCAGGGGGGACGCCGTTTATGCGTCGTTTAAGCAGATTGGAGATGAAGTCTTCAGAATGCAGATCGATTTCCTCGTGCGGGACGCGGCAGGGAAGCAGTTGGCTTAAGCGGTCCTGACTTCCATCGGAAAGGGCAGAGAGTACGATGGATTCGAGGTACTCAACGCGGGGGAATGTGCGGCGCGGTCTTTTCCTTCCGGTTTCACACGAGATGAATCGGAGCGACGTCTTTGCGATCTCGGGAAAGTCGGATTTGAGCGCCTCAAAGGCCGCTTCGGCTTCGTCCCAGCGCTGCCGGCTTTCGAGGCTTTTCGCTTCTTCGAGTTTTTCCTGAAGGCGACGGGTTTCGGCTTCGGCCTTAAGCCGCCGCTCTTCCTCGTCGAGTTTCCCAATTAAGTGTTGAATCCGCTCCGCCTTAACGTAGAGGGCCGGTTTGGCTGCGTCATAATCGTAAGGTTCTTTCTTGTATGTATTGGAGGCGATTCCGAGTAGGCGCCCGCGTTTATCAAATAGAGGAGAGCCGCTCATTCCATTAATCATATCGGTGTCTGCCCCAAAGAGATGCCTTTGTTCGGGATCCTTCAATTGCTCATCGACGATATGACCGAGGGTGATGCGCGGATCGCCCCCGGGAGCGGTGTAATCGGCGCGTTTCCGTTGGCGGGTGTGAAAGTAGGGAAAGCCGACGCCGAAAACAGGTTCTCCGTTCTTTGGGCCCTGTCGGCGGATGCGGGCTTGCTCTCCTTTGTAATCCGGAATACGCAGCAGGGAAAGATCATCGGGAAGTTTGTGCTCTGTTAGGGCGGTCCGCTCAAGCACGAGGGTTACCGGGAGCCCATTTGAGTCTATGAATTTAGCGCGTGCCGCTTGATTCCCGCGGCCTTCCGAACAGTGGCGCGCGGTAACGAAAAAACCGTTAACGACGACTCCCGCGCAGCTCGACGTTCTATGAACCGTGCATAATCCTTCTACCGAGCAGTCGGCATTTGCGAGAGCCGTGCAGAATTCCCGGTTCCAAGCGCGAATGAGGTCGCCTTTGCAGCGCACATCCCGGATCGATTGGATTTCCTTCCAGGGATATTCGTGATCGGATTCAACGATGAAGGCTCCTACCGTGGGAAGAACCGCCGCGATCGTTTTGGCGGAAATATCCGTTTGGGCGAGTGCCGAATAAGCCGTGGGCGAAAAGAACCCCTCCCGCGCCTCTAGGGACGGGGTGCA